>NZ_JBFAHJ010000015.1:0-243166 GCF_040654115.1 Nonomuraea sp. NPDC050786 | reverse complement strand
ACCCCCCCCACTCCCTACCGGCCCCACCCGGGGCGGGGGGCCCTCCCCCCCGGGGCTCCAATGCCGGCGCCCCCGCGTCGGGCCCGGCTCCCGCGGCCACGTGGCCGAGCTCGCCGACGGAAACGCCTGCGCGGCCCGCCCACCGGCCCGTTCGGCCGCGCCCTGAGAAGGGGCTCGCCGCTCCATTTTCCTGGCGCCTCACCCCGGCTCTGCGCGCCTTCCCGTGCGCGGCCGTGCCGCACGGGAAGGCCCTTGTACGGGCGTGCCGTCAGAGCTTGCCGAGGCCGCGGGCCAGGATGGTGGCGGTGCGGGCGAGCGCCGTGTCGTCACCGGCCTCGCCGGCGGCCCGGTTGGTGTAGACCGCCATGATGATGGGGGCGGCGTCCTTGGCGGGCCAGACGACCGCGATGTCGTTCGCGCCGCCGAACGCCGAGTTGGTGCCGGTCTTGTCGCCGATGGTCCAGGTCTTGGGCAGGCCGGCGCGGATGCGGGCGTCGCCCGTCTTGGTCGCGCGCAGCCAGGCGTTGAGCTGCTCCCGGTCCTTGGCGTCGAGCGCGTTCCCGGTCGTGACCGCACGCAGGTCGCGGGCGATGGCCGCGGGTGTGGTGGTGTCGCGCTTGTCCTTGGGCGTCCAGTCGTTCAGCTCGGTCTCCCAGCGGTCCAGGCGGGAGATCGGGTCCTTCAGCGTCCGGAAGTACCGGGTCAGCCCGGCCGGTCCGCCGAGCTGCTTGAGCACCATGTTGCCCGCGGTGTTGTCGCTCAGGGTGATCGCCGCCTCGCACAGCCGGCCGACGGTCAGCCCGTCCTTGACGTGCTTCTCGGTGGTGGGGGAGTTCGGCTTGATCTCGCCGGCCGTCCAGTGCACGACCTTGTCCATCAGCCCCGGCTCGGAGGTGCGGGCCTTGTGCAGCACGGCCGCGCAGGCCATCGCCTTGAACGTGGACAGCAGGGCGAAACGCTCGCCCGACCGGTACGCGATCGTCTTCCCGGTGGCGGTGTCGATGGCGTACGCGCCGATGCGCCCCTTGAAGGAGGCCTCCAGCGCGCGCAGCTCCTTGCGGGCCTGGGCCTCGCCCGAGAGCACCTGCACCGAGGCGCCGGCGTAAGCCGCGCCCGCAGGGAGGGCGCCGCCCGCCAGGAAGGAGATCGTCAACGTGGTCACGGCCATGAGGCGGTGCTTTCGCATGCTCTGTCCTTGCTGTCGTCCGTCAGTGGGCAAGGAGCAAAGCAGATGTGATCACGTCATGTCTAATAGCGATATCGCGAAAGGATCGATATCCGCACGCAGATGATCCCAGGTCAGACGCGGTATTCCGGATGGCGGGCCGGGGCTCAGTCGCCGGAGCCGGGGAGTGGCAGCGGGACGGCCACCTGGGTCAGGAGCACCGGCCGGGCGTCCTCGGGCCGCGCCGACGGGTCGTCGACGCGCGACGTCAGCGGGCCCAGCAGCTCCGCGATGGCGGCGCCCACCGCCGTCAGCTCGTCCGGCGTGGCGTAGAGGTACGTGCTGCCCACGCCGCCGGTCCGTCGCCAGGCCTCGGGCTCGTCGGGTCGCCGCTGCTGCCACTCGACCAGCCGCGCCAGGGCCCGCTCGGCGATGACCCGCTCCAGCAGGCTCCGGGCGGCCGCCTGCTCCGGCGCTGTCGCGCCGTCGTCCCACTCCTGGGCGGTCTCGGTCGCCTTCCACGGCCGCTCGCGCTCGTCTCTGGCCTCGGCCTGCTCCACCAGGCCGTACCTGGCCAGCTGGCGCAGGTGGTACGAGGCCAGCGCCTGGCTGACGCCGACCTCCCGCCCGGCCTCGGCGGCGGTCATGGCGCCCGCCCTGAGCAGCAGCTCGTGCAGCGCCAGCCGTACCGGATGCGCGAACGCCCGGATCGCCGCCGCATCGTCGAGCAGCCGCCGCGAAGACCCCGAAGACTCCGAAGACATGCTTGGCACCCTTGAGGACGGGCGAGGCGATGTCAAGGAAACCTTTGGAATGCGTTGGGTAGGGTCGAATCATGCGACTCCTCAAGAGCCGGTTCCTTCCCCTGACAGCCTTCGCCGCGTGCGTCCTGGTCGCCGGATGCGGCGAGGTCAACAGCACCATCGACAAGGCGCAGGCCTGCCTCGAAGCCCCCAAGATCGTCACAGAGCTGGCCGCGCAGGTCGCCAAGCTCACCGACGACCCCAAGGCCATGGACAAGGCCATCGACGACGCCTCGGCCAAGCTCAACGACGTCGCCGACAAGGCCGCCAACACCACGCTCAAGGAGGCCTCCGACGACCTGGCCAAGACCTTGAGCGGCATCAGCGTCAAGGACGTCAACGACGCCGTGGACGCGGCCCAGAAGGTCGGCACCGAGAGCGCGGCCTACGTGGAGAAGGTGGCCAAGGCCTGCGGCAGCTGAATCCCGGCTTCTCTAGGGGAAAAGTGGACGAACTAGCGTTTTCCCCATGGAACCCGACCCGCGTTTCACCTTGGCCAACGAACGGACCTTCCTCACCTGGCTGAGCACGGCGCTGGCGCTCAGCGCGGGTGGAGTGGCGATGGCGGCGGTGCCGCCGGACGTGTTCGTACCGTGGATCCGTACGGCGCTGGCCGTCATCCTCGTGACGCTCTCCGCGCTGGCCGCGGGCATGGCGTACCCGCGCTGGCGCCACATCCAGCGCGCCCTGCGGCGGCAGGCGCCGCTGCCGCCGCCCGCGCTGGCGGCCGTCTTCGGGTACGGCGTGGCGGCGGTGGCGGTGATCGCCCTGATCCTGATCATCCTGGCAGCCTGAGCGGCATCGGGGTGGCGCCGGAGGAGGAGATCTGGGACAGCGGGCTGCAGAGCGAGCGGACCCGGCTGGCCTGGGTGCGCACGGCCGTGGCGCTGTGCACCGGCGGCCTCGGCGCGGCGGGCCTGTCGCTCAGGCAGGGCCTGCCCCTGCCCGCCGTCGCGGCCTTCGCGCTGGCCGCGCTCTGCGGCAGCCTGCTGCTCATCAGGACCGGGGCGCGGTGGCGCCGCGTGCAGGAGGCCCTGCACGGCGGCAGGCCCCTGGATCCCGGCCTCGACGTGTTCCTCGCCTGGCTCGGCACGGTGAGCGTGGTGGCGGGCGCCTTCACTTTTGTGCTCGTCGTTCGGTGACGCGGCTTGCGATATCCGGACAAATGGGGACAAACTCAAAGGTAAGGGGGTGACCTCGTTGGAGGAAGAACGCAGGAACGTACCTTTCGAGTGCCGTGGTTGCTGGCACGTCTGGGAAGAGGAGTACCTCGTCAGGCACTTCACTGATCGTCACGGGAACGAGTGCCAGATCTGGCTGCGCGGCGGGCTGCCCGTGCTGCCGCCGTCGCCGGGCGCGATCATGTGCCCGCGCTGCGGGAGTCAGCAGGCCACGACGTTCCCGGAGGGCTACCTGGCGCGCCATCCGGAGCTGATCCCGCCGGCCCACCCACCGGCGCCCGACGACACGCCGCTGCGCAGCCCGGTCAAGTATCCACTCTTCTATGAACGAGTAACCTGACACTTGGTGAGCATTCCATAACGGCAAGTGTCATAAAGCCCCGTCTTGCGGGGTTGCGGGACCAGGCGGACACTCGGGATCGGACGGCGATCTGAAGCCGGGGGTGGTCCTGTGGCCGATGGGTTCGAGACCCGCGAGGCATGGCCTTTCGAATGCCTCCGTTGCCTGTACGTCTGGGAAGAGGACTTCGTCGTCAGACACCTCACCGACGTGCACGGCAACGACGTAGACATCTGGCTCAGCTCGGGAGTGGCGGTGCCGCCGCCCTGGTCGGGCACCTGCTGCCCGCACTGTGGCGCGTACCACGTGACGTCCTTCCCCGCGGGGTACCTGGCGCGCCATCCGGAGCTGGTGCCCGACCCCGCGCCGGAGCCCGCGCCGGTCTTCGCGCCGGCGGCCGCGAGGCCGGGCAGGGTGTCCGCGCCGCGGACCAACCTGCCCGGCCGGTTATTAGTCGCGCTCGGGGTGCCGCTGGCGATGTTCGTCGGCTACGAGCTGTACGCGAACACCCTGGCCGTGGCGCACCACCACTGAGGCGTCAGCTGAGACTCTCCAGCCAGGCCCGGTGCAGCCCGGCGAAGCGGCCTGAGGCGGCGACGAGCTGGTCCGGCGGCCCGTCCTCGACGATCTCGCCCCGGTCCATCACCAGCACCCGGTCGGCGATCTCCACCGTCGAGAGCCGGTGCGCGATGATCAGCGCCGTGCGGTCGGCCAGGATCGTCCGGAGCGCGCGCTGCACCAGCCGCTCGCTCGGCACGTCGAGGCTCGAGGTGGCCTCGTCCAGGATCAGGACGGCCGGATCGGCGAGGAACGCCCTGGCGAAGGCGACGAGCTGGCGCTGACCGGCCGACATGCGGCCGCCGCGCTTGCCCACCTCGGTGTCGTAGCCGTCGGGCAGTCCCGAGACGAAGTCGTGCGCGCCGATCGCCTTGGCCGCCTCGCGCACCTCCCGGTCGGTGGCGTCCGGCCGGCCGAACCTGATGTTGTCGGCGACCGTACCGCTGAACAGGAAGTTCTCCTGCGTCACCATGACCACGGCCTGGCGCAGCGTCGGCTCGTCCAGCGTGCGCAGATCGACGCCGTCGAGCAGCACGTGGCCGTCGGTGGGGTCGTAGAAGCGGGAGATCAGCTTGGCCAGCGTCGTCTTGCCCGCGCCCGTAGCCCCGACCAGCGCCACGCTCTGCCCGGCCGGGATCGTCAGGTCGAGGCGGGGCAGGATCGGCATCTCCTCGACGTAGGCGAACCTGACGCCCTCGAAGCGCACCTTGCCGCGCGCCCTGCCCTGCGGCAGCGCCGCCGGCCGGCGCGGCTCCGGCACGGAGGGCTCCTCCTCCAGCACGCCCGACAGCTTCTCCAGCGCCGCGCCGGCGGACTGGAGCGTGTTGTAGAACTGGCTGATCTCCTGCATCGGCTCGTAGAACTGCCGCAGGTACAGCAGGAACGCGGCCAGCACGCCGACCGTGACCTCCTGGTTGAAGGCCAGGTAACCGCCGTAGATCAGCACGCCGCCGACCGTCATGTTGCCGATCAGCTTGATCCCGGGCATGAAGACCGCGATGAGCTGCATGCTCCGGGCGTTCGCGTCGCGGTAGTCGTCGTTGAGCTGCTGGAAGATCTCCTGGTTACGCGGCTCCCTGCGGAAGGCCTGCACCGCGCGGATGCCGGTCATCGACTCCACGAAGTGCACGATCACCAGGGCCACCGTCTCCCGCGTGCGCCGGTAGACGATCGCCGACTGCCGCCTGAACCACCTGGTGAACAGCAGCAGCAGCGGCAGCGGGATCAGCGCCACCAGGCCCAGGTGGACGTCCAGCACCAGCAGCAGCGCCGCCGTGCCGAACATCGTCAGCACCGCCGTCACCAGCCCGTCGAAGCCCGACTGGAGCAGTTCGGCGATGGCCTCGATGTCGGAGGTGAGCCGGGAGATCACCCGGCCGGAGGTGTACTTCTCGTGGAAGCTCAGCGACAGCCGCTGGAAGTGGTCGAACACCCTCCTGCGCAGCTCCAGCAGGATGCTCTGGCCGATCCTCCCCGACAGGCGCAGGAACGCCTGCCGGGTCAGCGCCTGCGTGACCGCGGCGGCCAGGATGACCCCGACCACCGTCAGCAGCGTGGCGGGGCCGCTGCCGCGCAGCATCGGCGGGATGCCCGCGTCGATGCCCACCTTCACCAGGTAGGGGATCGCGAGCCCCGCCAGGTTGGAGACGATGATGATCGCCGTCAGCAGCGCGATCTGCTTCCGGTACGGCGAGAGCAGGTCGCCCAGCAGCCTGCGGGAACGTTCACGCAGCAGGACGGAGACCTTCTCCGACAGCTCGTCCTGGTCCTCGGAGGCGACGCCGCGCCAGTCGGTCGTGGTGGCGGTCAACGCAGCGCTCCTTCCGCGGAGTCGAAGTCGGCGTCCTGCGCCAGCAGCTCCCGGTATTCGGGCACCTCGGTCAGCAGGTCGTTGTGGCGGCCGACGTGCGTGATCGTGCCGTCGCGCAGCAGCGCCACCTTGTCGGCGAGGAGCACGGTGGAGGCCCGGTGGGCCACCACGATGCCGGTGGCGTCCCGCAGCACGTGCCGCAGCGCCTCCTCCACCAGCGCCTCGGTCTCGACGTCGAGCGCGGACAGGGTGTCGTCGAGCACGAGGATCCGCGGCCTGCTCAGCACGGCCCTGGCCAGGGCGAGCCGCTGCCGCTGGCCGCCGGAGAGCGACAGGCCCTGCTCGCCGATGCGGGTGTCGAGTCCCCACGGCAGGTCGTACACGAACATCGCCTGCGCGGTCTGGACGGCCGCGGCCAGCTCCTCCTCGGTGGCGTCGAGCCGGCCGAGGGTGAGGTTCTCGCGCACGCTCATCGAGAAGAGCGTGGGCTCCTCGAACGCGGTGGCCACCACCGAGCGCAGGGCGGGCAGGGTCAGGTCGCGCACGTCGTGGCCGTCGATCGTGACGCGCCCCTCGGTCGGGTCGATCAGCCGGGGCACCAGCGCGGTCAGCGTGGTCTTGCCCGAGCCGGTCGCGCCCACGATGGCGACCGTCTCACCGGGCCGCACGTCCAGCCAGACGTCGTGCAGCACCGGCTGGTCGGAGCCGGGGAAGCGGAACCCGACGCCCTCGAAGCGCAGGTGTCCGCGCGGCCGGTCGATGGTCTCCGCGCCGCCCTCGATGGCGGGCACGGTGTCCATGACCTCCATGACCCGGTCGGCGGAGGTCATGGCCTCCTGCGCCATGGCCAGGATGAAGCCGAGGCTCGCGATCGGCCAGACCAGCTGCAGCATCAGCGTCGTGAACGCGACCAGCCCGCCCAGCGTGAGCTCCCCGGACCCGACCGCCAGCGCGCCGAGCAGCAGCACCAGGGCGAGCGTGATGTTGGGGATGACCTCGAGGAAGGCGAAGAACTTCGCCGACAGGCGGACCTTGTCCATCGAGGTGCCGTAGACCTTGAGCGCGGCGTCGTCGTAGGTGTCGTAGACGTGGTGGCGGCGGCCGAACGCCTTGATCGTCCGGATGCCGATGGCCGACTCCTCGACGAGCGTGGCGAGGTCGCCCTGCTCGTCCTGGACCTGGCGGGAGACCTTGATGTAGCGCTTCTCGAAGCGGAGGGAGGTCCACACGATCGGCACGGCCGAGGCCGCGACGAGCAGGCCCAGCGGCCAGTACTTGTTCAGCAGCAGCACGGTCACCGTGATCATCTGGAGCACGTTCATGACCAGGAAGAGCATGCCGAAGCCGAGGAAGCGGCGGATGGTGGACAGGTCGGTCGTGGCCCGCGACAGCAACTGGCCGGACTGCCAGTCGCCGTGGAATCCCATCGGCAGGCGCTGCAGGTGTTCGTAGAGGTCGTCTCGGATGCGGGTCTCGAGCCCCAGCACGGGCGTGATCTGCGACCAGCGCCTGAGGAAGATCAGGAACGCTTCGACGGCGCCCACGCCGAGTGCCAGCAGCCCGAGCGGGAGTAACGCTCCATGATCACCGTGGAGGATCGGGCCGTCGATGACCTTCTCGCTGACGAGGGGCATGGAGATCCCGGCGGCGATCGTGACGACGGCGGCCAGCCAGATGAGGATCAGCCTGACGGCGTACGGGCGGAGGTAGGACTTCATCCGCCACAGGGAGTTGGAGGAGAGCAGGGGACGGCGAGGTATGTGCGTATCGGGAGGCATCCCTACAAGGCTAATACGTGGGATCAACCGATTTTCAGTAGCCTCGACGCGAGGTTTTCACTCCGTGACGTGCGGAAATAGTGAAACATCATGAACTTTCGGAGGACCGTTACTTTTGCGGTGATGTGTGCGGGAATCTTCTTCGTCCTGCTCGACGTCACGATCGTGAACGTGGCCCTGCCCGCCATCGGACGGGGCACCGGGGCTCCGCACCTCGCCGACCTCCAGTGGGTGGTCGACGCCTACCAGCTCACGCTCGCCGGTCTGCTGCTGGCCGGAGGCACGCTCGGCGACCGGTACGGGCACAAGCGCATCGTCACCGCGGGTTTCGTCGTCTTCGGCCTGGCCTCCGCCGCCTGCGCACTCTCTCCGGGGATCGGGCCGCTCGTGGCCGCCCGCGTGGTGCAGGGCATCGGCGCCGCCCTCCTCCTGCCCGGCACCCTGGCCGTGATCACCCGCCTGTACGCCGACCGCGAGGAGCAGGCGCGCGCCATCGGCGTGTGGGCCGCGATCGGCAGCCTGGCGCTGCCCGCCGGGCCGGTGCTCGGCGGCCTCCTGGTCGAGCTGGCCGGCTGGCCGTGGGTGTTCTGGATCAACGTGCCGGTCATCGCCGCCGTGGTCGCCGTGATCCTGCGCACGGTGGAGGATGACGAGCCCGCGCCGCGCCGGCTCGACGTGCCCGGCGTGGTGCTCGGGACGGCGATGCTCGCGCTGGTCACCTTCGCCGTCATCGAGGCCGGCCGGGTCGGGCCCGGCTCCTGGATGGTGATCGTGGCGGCCGTCGCGGCGCTGGCCGCGGGCGTGGCGTTCGTGATCGTCGAGCACCGCCGCGAGGAGCCCGTACTGCCCCTGCCGCTGCTGCGCAGGCGGCCCATCGCGGTCAGCACGGCCGTGGCCGCGACCATGAACTTCGGCATCAACGGCGTCATGCTCCTGTTCACCCTCTACCTGCAGACGGTCCGCGACCGCACCCCCGTCGAGGCGGGGCTGTCGCTGCTGCCCCTCTTCCTCCCGCTGGTCCTGCTGCCCGCCCAGGCGGGCAAGGTGGCCGGCAGGCGTGGCCCGGCTCCGGTCATGCTCGCGGGCCTGGCCCTGCTGGTCGTGGGCTTCGCGCTGCTGCTGCCCCTTCGCGAGGATTCCGCGTTCGTCACGCTGTTCGCGGCCATGGCGGTGATCGGTGCGGGGGCGGCCCTGCTCACTCCCAGCGTGGTGAGCCTGGCCATGGGCGCGGCGCCCGACGGCAGGGAGGGGCTGACCAGCGCGCTGAACAACACCGCCAGGCAGGCGGGCGGCGCGGTCGGCGTCGCCGCGCTCGGCGCCATCGCGGGCGACCCGGCCCGGCCTCCGGCGTTCGTGTCGGGGATCCATCACGCGGCGGTCGTGGCGGCGGTGGCCTACTGCTGCGCGGCCGTGCTCACCTTCACCACCTCTAGAATGAGTGCTTCATGATCATGGAATCGGAGATGCCGCACCTGCGGCGCTGTGTCGAACTGGCCACCCGGGCGCTGGAGACAGGCGACGAGCCGTTCGGGTCGGTGCTGGTCTCGGGCGACGGGACCGTCCTGGCCGAGGACCACAACCGGGTGGCCTCGGGCGACAACACCCAGCACCCCGAGTTCGCCCTGGCCCGCTGGTCGGCCACGCACCTGACGCCCGCCGAGCGGGCCGCCGCCACCGTCTACACCTCGGGCGAGCACTGCCCGATGTGCGCCGCCGCCCACGCCTGGGTGGGGCTGGGCCGCATCGTGTACGTGTCGTCGTCGGAGCAGCTCGCCTCGTGGCTGTCGGAGTTCGGCGCCCCGCCGCCGCCCGTGCGCACGCTCCCGATCAACGAGGTCGCCCCCGGCGTGGTGGTCGAGGGCCCGGTGCCGGAGCTGGCCGAGGAGGTGCGCGAGCTGCACCGCCGCAGCTTCCTCAGCTGACGGCGCATGCCCTTTTACCTGGGGTTTGTTCGGTCCGTGACACAGTACGGACCATGGTGTTCGGCCGCTCCATCAGGGCCCGGATGACCATCGCGACGGTGGTGGTGTTCGGCGCCGTCCTCGCCGCGCAGGTGCTGGCGATCTCGCTGACGTACCCGGTGCGGGCGCGGGCCGACCTCGTCGACCAGGCCGACGAGGCCAGCCGCTACCTCGCCGGCTTCGTCGGCGAGCACCGGTTCACCGGCCCGATCCCGCCCAGGAAGGGCGTGATCACCATGCAGGTCGTGGACCGCGGCGGACACGTGCTCGCCGCCAACGCGGCGCTCGCCGGCCGGCCGCCCCTTACCCGGGCCTGGCCGGCCGGTCATGACATGCGGGTCCAGGACAGGGTGTGCCCGCCCGGCGGATGCATGGTCGTGGTGGGGACGCGCAACTCCGCCAGCGTGTACGGGACCGTGGTCGCCTACGCCGCCATGCGCGAGCCGTTCCTGCTGCGCTCGCCGTTCCTGCCCGTGCTCCTGTCCGGCTCGGCGGCGGTGATCGTGGCGCTGCTGGGATGGGGCGCCTGGTACGGGACCGGCCGCGTGCTGGCCCCCGTGGAGCGGATCCGGTCAGGGCTGGAACGCATCAGCGGCCAGGACCTGAGCCGGCGCGTCGACGTGCCCGGCACGCGGGACGAGATCGCCCAGCTGGCCGCCACGGTCAACGACACCCTGGCGCGGCTGGAGGACGCCGTGGAACGCAACCGGCGCTTCGTCTCGGACGCCTCCCACGAGCTGCGCTCGCCGATCACGGGCCTCATGGTCCGGCTGGAGGCGGGGGTGAAGTACCCGGACGCGGCCGACTGGCAGGCGGCCTACGACGACGCGCGGCGGCTGTCGGACATCGTGCACGACCTGCTGCTGATGGCCCGGCTGGACGCGGGGGCGGAGACGGCCAAAGAGCGGCTCGACATGGGGGCGCTGGTCGAGGAGGAGGTCGCGCGGCGATACTCGCGGCTCCCGCTGACCATGGACGTGGAGCCGGAGCTCTTCGTCCGGGGCAACCGGCTACGGCTCGGCCGGGTGCTGACCAATCTCCTGGCCAACGCCGACCGGTACGGCGACACCCGGGTGTGGGTCTCCGCCCGGGGCGAAGCGGACCAGGTCGTGGTGGAGGTGCGGGACGACGGGCCGGGCATACCCGTGGAGATGCGGGAGCGGGTGTTCGAGCGGTTCACCCGGCTCGACCGGACGCGCTCGCGCGACAGCGGGGGGAGCGGGCTGGGACTCCCGATCGCCCGCGACATCGCCAGAGCCCACGGGGGGACGCTGGAGGTCGGGGACGGAGGAGCGCAGACCCGGCTCATCCTCCGCCTGCCCCGCGACTGAAAAATCAGGAGCTGCCCAGCTCGACGGTCTCCGCCACCTCGGCGTGCCGCTCGGCCTCCTCCTGCGCGAACCGCTCCGCGTCGAGCTTGTCGGCGATCTCCTCGTCCTGCCGCATCAGCACCTCCAGAGACTGGCCGGCCATCTCCAGCACCCCCATCTCCGCGTACGCCTGTTGCAGCCGCGGGCTCCACAGCCCGATGTCCTTCACGCACGGCACGATCCGGCTGAACAGCAGCGACCTGAACAACTTCAGGTAGTCGGAGTGCTCCGTGGCCTCCATGGCCTCCTCGACCTCGGCCTTCGACAGGCCCAGGTTCTCCCAGGTCTCGCGGCCGCGCAGCCGGTCGCGCATCAGGTAGCAGCCCTCGATGACGAAGTCCTCGCGCTCGCGCCGCTCGCCCTCCGACAGGTTCCGGTAGTAATCGCGCAGCGCCATCCGGCCGAACGCCACGTGCCGCGCCTCGTCCTGCATCACGTACGCGAGGATCTGCTTGGGCAGCGGCTTGGTCGTGATGTCGCGCATCACCCCGAACGCCGCCAGCGCCAGCCCCTCGATCAGCACCTGCATGCCGAGATAGGGCATGTCCCAGCGCGAGTCGCTCAGCGTGCTGTCGAGCAGGGCCTTGAGGTGCTCGTTGATCGGGTACGCCAGGCCCACCTTCTCCTGGAGGAAGCGCGCGTACGTCTCGGCGTGGCGGGCCTCGTCCATCGTCTGCGTGGCCGCGTAGAACTTCGAGTCGAGGTCGGGGACCGACTCCACGATCCTGGCCGAGCAGATCATCGCGCCCTGCTCGCCGTGCAGGAACTGGGAGAACTGCCACGCCGCGCCGTGCCGACGCACCTCTTTACGGGTCTGCTCGCTCATCCGCTCCCAGAGCGGGGTGCCGTGGATGGCGATGGTCTGGTCGGGGATGCCGAGGACGTCGTACGGATCGACCTCGATGTCCCAGTCGATGCGCTTGGTCGAGTCCCACTGCTTGTCCTTGCCCTTCTGGTACAGCGCCAGCATGCGATCCCTGCCGTCGTCGTACTCCCAGGTGAACCGGCTCGCGCCGGACATCTCGACGTCCCAGGTGGAGAGCTCTGTGGGGATGGTGTAGAGATCGTGCGTCGACATCGGACCTCCGAGGGGGTTACGTACACCGTACGTCCACGCTGCGAGACTTGCACGTACGCCGTACGTGCGTCAATACAATGGACCATGCCCACGGAGCCACTCTCGCGGGGCCGCATCGTCGCCGCCGCCATCGACCTCATCGAGCGCGAGGGCGCCGACGCGGTCTCCATGCGGCGCATCGCGGCCGAGCTCGGCGTCGGCGTGATGTCCCTCTACAACCACGTGCCCAACAAGGACGCCCTGCTCAACGGGGTGGCCGAAGCGGTGCTGAGCGCGATCGAGTTCACCGACGACCCCGACGCGCACTGGACCGATCGGGCGCGCACGCAAGCGCGGGCGTTCCGGCAGATCGCGCACGACTACCCGCGCTCCACCATGCTCGTGGTCAGCCGCCAGCTCCACTCCACGGCCGGGCTGCTGCCGGTCGAGCGGGCGCTCGCGACGCTGCGCAGCGCCGGGTTCGACGGGGCCGACGCGGTCAGGATGCTGCGGATGTTCGTCGCGTACATCGTGGGCTCGCTGCTGCGGGAGGTCGGGGTGACGCCCACGTTCGCGCCTGTGCACAACCGCCTGGTCACGGCGGAGGGCGTCGACGCGGCGCTGTTCCCAGAGGTCAGCTCGCTGGCGCCGCTGCTGGACCAGTGCGACCACGAGGCGGAGTTCGAGTTCGGGCTCGAATTGCTGATCCAGGCGATCTCGGTGCACGCGGCGCGCCGCGAAGGCACCCGGTAGCGTCGTCAGGGAATATAGGGAGGGCAACCGGCGGGCGTTCGCCCCGGTTGCCCTCCGATCGTCGTGCTCAGTACCAGTTGTGCGATCTCCAATGTCCCCAGGCGCCGCAAGGCCTGCCGTACCTCCCCTTGATGTAGGCCAGTCCCCACCGGATCTGCGTCTCCGGGTTGGACTTCCAGTCGCTGCCGGCGCCCCGCATCTTGCCCCCGGGCAGTGCCTGCGGGATGCCGTACGCGCCGGACGAGCGGTTATATGCGCGGTGGTTCCAGCCGCTCTCCCGGGTCCACAGGTTGTCCAGGCAGCGGAACTCCTGAAGGTTCCACGATCGCTGGACCACCTGGTCCAGCGCGATCCTCTTGTTCCTGTCCGGCATCGCCACCGGGATCCTGGGCTTCGCCGATGTCGTCCACGTCTTGGTCCGGACCACGGGCGGGCGCTTGGCCCAGGCCGCCGGGGTGTCGATCACGTTGATCGCGGTGAACGTGGTGACGAAGATGAGTGTGCCACTGAGGGCGCGTTTGCTGTCCAAGTCGATCCTAGCCATCGGGTCGCGTGCGGACAGGCCCGCATTCCCAGCGGCGCCCTTGCCGGTCCGCGTCCGTGGCTCGGGCGCGGAGGGTCCGCGCGGCCCCCCGGGAATCCGTACACCGCCCGATCGTGCTGGGCGGCCCGGAGGGCGCCGCGACGTGTCCTCTAGCACGATTCCTATTACGGACAGTCACCGCCGGTCATACATCTCGACACGCGGTGGAGAGGTGTTTGCGCGATCGTGGCCCACAAAACCCCGTCTCACGGCCCCGCCCTTGCCCGCCCCGCCCCGCACCTGGGCCGCGCTTGCCGAAAGGCGCGACGAAGTATGGGGTTTGCCCGAGTGCGAACCGCGGGTACCGGTCACGCTCCGTAGCACCAGGGCGGCGACCACGCGGCCCCGGCGTCCTTCTGTAGGGTCGGTGCATGAGCCTCAGTGACATCCAGCTCCGCACTCTCGACGACACCCCCACCACCTTGGGGGAGCTGGCGGCCGGTAAGGCCGTGCTCGTCGTCAACGTGGCCTCGCGATGCGGCCTGACCCCGCAGTACAGCGCCCTGGTCAAGCTCCAGGAGCAGTACGGCCCCCGCGGCTTCACGGTGGTCGGCATGCCGTGCAACCAGTTCGCCGGCCAGGAGCCGGGCACGGCGGAGGAGATCCAGGAGTTCTGCTCCACCACGTACGGGGTGGACTTCCCGCTGCTGGAGAAGGCCGACGTCAACGGCCCGGACCGGCACCCGCTCTACGCCGAGCTGACCCGGACCCCCGACGAGCAGGGCGAGGCGGGCGACGTCCAGTGGAACTTCGAGAAGTTCCTCGTGGACCGGGACGGAAACGCGGTGGCGCGCTTCCGTCCCCGCACCACTCCGGACGACCCGGCGGTCACGTCGGCCATCGAGAAGCTGCTCTGAGGGAGCACCGCCCCGACTACTCCGCCGTGTGCGCGAGGACGGCCTCGGCCAGCTCCTCGTGCACCTCCGGCGGAAGGGTGTGCCCCATGCCCTCCACCATGAGCAGCCGCGCCCCGGGGATCAGGTCCGCGATGATCGCCCCGTGCCCCGGCTTGGCGGGCTCGTGGGTGCCCTCGATGACCAGGGTCGGCGCCTTCACCCGGTCCAGCACGCCCACCGGCTCGAAATCCGGCCTGGCCATGGCGGCCCGGCGGTGGTTGGCCACGGCGGCCAGGTCGCGGGCCCGGTCAAGGATGCGCTCCTGCAGGCGGCGGGCGGCGTCCTCGTCGAACGGCAGCCCGGTCCCGTGCAGCACGCGCTGCTCCGCGATCATGCGGTCGATCTGCTCGCGCCGGTCGCCGGGCGGCGGGGCGGTGAACAGCCGCTGGTAGAACGCCACGAACTCCGGGTCCGGCTCCGGCAGGCTGCCCTCCGGCTGGGGCTCGCCCATCAGGGCCCGCATGATCACTCCGCCCTCACCGCCGCCGAGCGGCGAGGAGCCGATGACGGTGAGCGTCCGCACGCGCTCCGGCCGCTCCACCGCGATCAGCTGCCCGAGCAGCCCGCCCGCCGAGTGGCACACCAGATGCGCGCTCTCCAGACCATGCGCGTCCATCACCCGCAGCACGTCGTTCTTGATGTCGTCCCATGTGTACGGCTCCTTCTCGAAGTCAACGGGGTCGGACCGGCCGGTGTCGCGGTGGTCGTACCGGATCACCCGCCGCCCGCCGGCGGTCAGCCTGCCGACGAACTCGTCCGGCCACAGGACGCCCTGCGACATCGACCCCATCACCAGCACGATCGGCGCGTCGGTAGCGGCGCCGAACTCTTCACTCCAGATGTTCGGTTGCATGCTCAAAGCATGTCCTGGGGAGCTACCGGTGCCTTCCGTAGAACTACTAGGCGCGCCAGTTCAGTACGGGTCCCGATGCCGAGCTTCGGATAGATCTTGTACAGGTGGTATTCGACCGTCCGGGGGCTGAGGAAGAGCTGGGCGGCGATCTCCTTGCTGGACAGGCCGTCCGCGACCAGGCCCGCGATCCGCAGCTCCTGGGGCGTCAGCGCGTCGAGCGCGGCGTTGCGCGGGGCCTGCGCGCTCTCGCCCGCAGCCCGCAGCTCGCCCTGGGCCCGCCGCGCCCACGGCTCCGCGCCCGCCCCCAGGAACGTCTCGTACGCCGCACGCAGGTGCCTGCGCGCCTCCCCGGGCCGCTGCGCCCGGCGCAGCCGCTCGCCCAGCAGCAGCCCTGTCCTGGCCGACTCGAACGGATTGACGTGCAGCCGCAGCGCCTCCTCCAGGGCGGCCGGCGGCCCGTCGCCGTCCGGCGCCACCAGCGCGCGGCAGCGGGCGAGGAGCGCGCGTGACTCGGGCGTGCCCGCGTGCGCCGACCAGCGCTCGTACGCCGCCAGCGCCGCCAGCGCCGCCTCCCGGTCGCCCGCCCCCACGGCGGCCTCGATGCGGTCGGGCGTCGAACGCCACACCACGGTCGGATTCCCGGCCCCCGGACCGGCGGCCACGATCGCGGTGAAGCGCTCGTGCGCCGCGGCGTACCGGCCCAGGCCCAGATCGAGCATGGCCAGCGCGTACGAGGCCACCCCGGCACGCAGGCCCACCCGGTGCGGGATCGCGATGGCCAGCGCGTCCCGGGCGTACCGGCGGCAGGACTCCTCCTCGCCGCGCAGCGCCGCCACCACCGCGAGGTTGGCCAGGTGCGCCGCCGCCGTGTTGGTGTATCCGGCCTCGCGGGCCAGCTCGAGCCCCTCCTCCGAGATCGCCTGGCTCTCGGCGAGCCGCCCGGCCAGCCGCTCCGCCGTGGCCACGAACTCCAGCACCACGGGAAGCTGCCCCACCATCCCCGACACCCTGGCCAGCCGCCCCGCCCGCACGACCAGCTCGGCCGACAGGTCTGCCTCGCCCAGATAACTGGCCGCCGCCGACGCCCACATGAGCTCCGCCGGCTCGCCCAGCTCCGCCACCTGCCCGAGCGCCCGCCTGAGCAGCTCGTGCCCGCCGGCGCCGTCGAGCATCGCGCCGATGCCCACGATCACGTCGCGCAGGAACCCCTCCGGGAACGCCGCCGCCCGCCGCCCGATCTCCACGATGGCCGCCGTGTCGCCCACGTACGAGGCCGCCTCCGCCGCGTCGGCCAGCATGCTCAGGCTCTCGCCCGCCCGCAGGATCCGCACGGCCTCGGCGGCGTCGCCGGAGTTGAGCTCGAACCGTCCCCGCAGCTGGGCGAGCTCCATCGCCAGCGCGGTGTCCGCGCCCGCGTGCTCGCGCGCCTCGGCCAGCAGGGACTCCGCCTGGCCTGGCCGGCCTCCGAGCCAGGCGTTCACCGCGGCGTCCTTCAGGCGTCCGGCCCGGGCGAGCGGCGAGGGGGTGAGCTCGGCGGCCCTGGCGAGGGCGGTGGCGGCGTCGCCGTACCCCCCGCGGTCGCGGGCCCGCGCCGCGCTCTCGGCCAGCGCGGCGGCGACGGCCTCGTCAGGGCCGAGGGCGGCCTCGGCCAGGTGCCTGGCCCTGCGGTCGCCGTCCGTCAGCTCCGCCAGGGCCGCGTGCGCCTCCCTGCGGGTGGCGGGGGCCGCGCTCTCGTACACCGCCGACCGGATGAGGGGGTGGCGGAAACGTACGCGCGCGCCCGAGGCCGTCGCCAGTCCGGCGGCCTCCAGCTCGCCCAGCGCGGCCCGGCTCGCGTCCTGCGCGGCCCGGCTCGCGTCCTGCGCCGCCCGGCTCGCGTCCTGCGCCGCTCGGCTCGCGTCCTGCGCCGCCCGGCTCGCGCCCAGCCGGTCGGCGGCGCGGAGCACGAGCTCGAGGTCGCCTTCGATGGCGGCCACGAGGGCCAGCAGCCGCGCCGGCCCGGACAGCGCGGCCACCTGTTCGCCGAAGAGCCGTGTCCCGCCGGGCAGCGGGTCGGGGAGCGGCTCCCGCCCGGCGAGCTGTCCGGGGGTCAGCCGCCTGACCGTCTCGCGCAGGGCCAGGGGGTTGCCCCCGGTTAGCACGACGAGGTCGCGCCCCACCCGCTCCGAAACCGCGCCACCGCCCTCCTCACGCCCGGCGCCACCGGCCTCCTTGCGCCCGGCGCCACCGGCCTTCTCCCGCGCGGCGTCGCCGGCCTCCTTGCGCCCGGCGTCGCCGGCCTTCTCCCGCGCGGCGTCGCCGGCCTCCTTGCGCCCGGCGTCGCCGGCCTTCTCCCGCGCGGCGTCGCCGGCCTGCTCGCGCCCGGCGTCGCCGCCCTCCTCGCGCCCGGCGCCACCGCCCTTCTCCCGCCCGGCGCCGCCGTCCGTCGTGGTGCGCGCCGAGAGGAGCTCGGCGGCGGCGGCGTCGTCCAGGCCGCCGACGTTCAGCGACGGCAGGCCCTTCACCGGCGCGTCCCCGCGTACGGCGAGCAGCATCGCGACGCGCTCGGTGCCCAGCCGCCTGGCCGCGAACAGCAGCGCGTCGGCCGACGCCCGGTCCACCCACTGGAAGTCGTCGACCACGCAGATCAGCCCGTCCGGCACCGCCGCCTCGGCCAGCAGCGACAGCACCCCGGCCGCCAGCAGGAACCGGTCGCCGGACGCGGCCAGCCCGAGCGCGCCCCGCACTGCGTCGCGCTGCGGCTCCGGCAGCGTGTCCAGCAGGCCCATGACCGGTCGCAGCAGCTGGTGCAGCGCCGCGAACGCCAGGTCCGACTCCGGCTCCACGCCGGTGGTCCGCAGCACCCGCATGGCGCCGCCCCGGGAGGCCGCCAGGTCCAGCAGGGCCGTCTTGCCCACGCCCGCCTCGCCGCGCAGCACCAGAGCGCTCCCACTGCCGCCGAGCGCCCGGACGATCACGTCGTCGAGTGCGGCGATCTCCGCCGTTCTGCCGTAAAGCACAGCCGTTCTGCCGTAAAGCACAACAGAACACTGTATTGCCAGCTCAGGAAAACCCTTCGACGCCGGAACCGGGCATCGGAGAGGATGCTCGGATGGACTCGAGAGTTGCCATCGTGACCGGCGTGAGCAGGCGGATCGGCATCGGGTATGCCATCGCGCGAGAGCTGCTCGCGACCGGTGCCAGAGTGCTGGTGCAGTCGTGGACTCCGCACGACGCCGCCCAGCCGTGGGGCAGCGATCCCGCGGGCATGGACGGCGTGCTGGAGTCGCTGGGCGGCGTCGGCGACCGGCTGGACCATGTCGAGGCGGACTTCGCCGAGCCGGAGGCGCCCGCGCGGGTGATGGAGCGGGCGGTCGCCAGGTTCGGGCACGTGGACGTGCTGGTCGCCAACCACGCGCGCAGCTGCAGGCAGTCGCTGGAGGAGCTGACGGCCGCCGAACTGGACCTGTCGTGGGCGGTGAACGCCCGGGCCAGCGCGCTGCTGACGCAGGCGTTCGCGGCTCAGCACGACGACCGGCGTCCAGGCGGGAGGGTCATCCTGTTCACCTCAGGCCAGCATCTGGGCCCTATGCCGGGCGAGCTGCCGTACGCGATCAGCAAGGGCGCGATCCAGCAGATGACGCTCAGCCTGGCCGACGCGCTCGCGGACCGGGGCATCACCGTCAACACCGTCAACCCGGGACCGGTCGACACCGGCTGGGCCGACCCCGAGCTGACCCGCCACGTCGGCCGGGCCCTGCCGGCGGGGCGCTGGGGGCGGCCGGAGGAGGTGGCCCGGCTGGTCCGCTGGCTCGCCTCGGACGACGCGGCCTGGATCACCGGGCAGGTGATCAACTCCGAGGGCGGGTTCCGCCGCTGGGTCCCGTGATCACGCAGAATGATCGTGTGGCGGATGTCATCCGGGCCGAGCCCATGCCGGCCACCGTGCGGGCCGCCAGGTTCGTCCTGACCCTCGAGGTGGCCTTCGGCATGGTGGGCGTCGCCTTCGCCGGCGCCACGGTCATCGCCTCCGCGGGTGCCGCGCCCGTCCTGCTGCTGGTGCTCTTCCAGGCCGCCGTCACGGCGCTCCAGGGCTGGCTGGTCTCCCGCTGGCCGTCGCGGAGGAAGCGGGTGCGCTGGGGCGCCGTCGCCGTCGAGGTGGTCTCGGCGGCTGCTCGCCTCGCGATCGTCGCCATCGACGGGGACCTCGGCTGGGCTAGCGTGCTGCCCCGCGTGCTCTTCCCGCTGGCGGTAGTGATCCCGCTGCTCACGCCCCCGGCGGGACGGTGGTTCGACCGCTGAGCCCCGGTCACCGGCTACGGCCGCAGCCTCTGATGAGGAGCCCCGGTCACCGGCGACGGCCGCAGCCTCTGATGAGGAGCCCCGGTCACCGGCGACGGCCGCAGCCGCCCCTGATGGCGAGCCCCGGTCACCGGCGAGGGCCGCAGCTGCCCCTGATGACGAGCTCCGTCGGCAGGATCACGCTGCGCGGCCTCCGGGCTCCCGCCCGGAGCACGAGTTCCGCCGCCCGGTAGCCCATGTCCCTGCCCGGCTGGGCGATCACCGTCAGGGGAGGGGCGCACAGCTCGGCCCACGGCACGTCGTCGTACATCACCAGGGACACGTCTCTCGGCACCCGCAGGTCCAGCTCCCTGGCCGCCAGCACCGCCGCCTCCCCCAGCACGTTGCCGCCGGCGACCACGGCCGACAGGTCGGGGCGGGTCTGGAAGAGGCCCGAGGCGGCGGCGTAGGCGGAGTCGCGGCTGCCGGTGCCGAACACGACCAGCTCCTCGTCCACCGGCGACCCCACCGCCTCCCTGAACGCGGCCACCCGGCGGTCGTGTCCAGGCCCGCCGAGGAACGCGATGCGCCGGTGGCCCAGGCCGCGCAGGTAGCGCACGGCCGTGCGGATGCCGGCCCGGTCGTCCGCCAGCACGGCGGGCACGTCCAGCGGGCGGGTCTGCGGGGCGGGGGAGAGGCCGTCGAGGGCCATGAGGTCGGCGATGGCCGCCGCCCCGACGTCCTCGTGGGACGACTGGACCGGGAGGCGGTCGGCGAAGATCACTGTCATGCCCGCGCGGATCGCGGGGGCCCAGGTCTCCGCGTCGCCCGACGGCACGGCGATCAGGCGGTCCACGCTCTGCTCCAGGAGCATGCCGATCAGGTCGGCCTCCTGCTCCGGGTCGCCGCCCGTGGAGCCGAGCACGACGGGCTCGCCGGCCGATCGGGCGCAGGCGAGCACGCCCTCCGCCAGCTGGCCGTAGAAGGTGTCCGTCAGGTCGGGGACGAGCAGGCCCATGCCGCCCGTGCGGCGTTGGCGCAGGTTGCGGCCCAGGGCGCTGGGGCGGTAGTCGAGCTGGGCGGCGACGGCCAGGACGCGCTCCCTGGTCGCCGGGCTGGCCGAGCCGCCCGACAGCACCCGGGACACGGTCGCGACGCCGACCCCCGCCGCCTCGGCCACGTCCTTGATCGTCGCCCGTCTCTCCATGGAAACGATTCCATCATGGTTTCCGGGAAACCGGAAGGCACGGAATCCACAAGGGCTGGTCACGCGGTAACCCTTGACACCCATGTCCGTTTCGGGTGAGATGCTTGAAAACGTATCCACGTGAGTGGGTCACGGTACTAACATCCGGGCACCCCCGCCCTGGAGCGCGAAGGAATGTCATGGCATCCATCGTTCTGACGAACGTCGACAAGATCTACGCCGGTGGCGTAAAGGCCGTGAACGGGCTCAACCTGGAGATCAGGGATGGCGAGTTCATGGTGCTGGTCGGCCCTTCCGGTTGCGGTAAGTCGACCGCTCTCCGGATGATCGCGGGCCTCGAGGACATCAGTGGCGGCGAGATCGCCATCGGCGACAAGGTGGTCAACCACCTGCCGCCCAAGGACCGCGACATCGCGATGGTCTTCCAGAACTACGCGCTCTACCCCCACATGACGGTCGAGGAGAACCTCGCCTTCGGCCTCAAGCTCCGCAAGATGCCCAAGCCGGAGATCCAGAAGCGCGTCAACGAGGCCGCCAAGATGCTCGGTCTCGAGACCTACCTCAAGCGCAAGCCGGCCGCCCTCTCCGGTGGTCAGCGCCAGCGTGTCGCCATGGGTCGCGCCATCGTGCGTGAGCCGCAGGCGTTCCTCATGGACGAGCCGCTGTCCAACCTCGACGCCAAGCTCCGCGTCTCCATGCGCGCCTCGCTCAACACGCTGCACGAGCGCCTCGGCGTCACCACCGTGTACGTCACGCACGACCAGGTCGAGGCCATGACCCTCGGCGACCGCGTCTGCGTGCTCCGCGACGGTCTGCTCCAGCAGGTCGACACCCCGCAGAACCTGTTCGACAAGCCGGTCAACCTGTTCGTGGCCGGCTTCATGGGCTCGCCCTCGATGAACTTCGTCACCGCCGAGCTCGTCCGCGACGGCGGCGCCGCGGTCACCTTCGCCGACATCAAGCTGCCGATCCCCGACTCGACCTTCACCGACAAGCCGGGCCTCGACCAGTACATCGGCAAGAAGATCATTCTCGGCATCCGCCCGTCGGACTTCGAGGACGCCACCTCCGCCGGCAACCACGCCAACGGCTGGGCCACGCTGCCGGTCAAGGCGGAGGTCACCGAGGAGCTGGGCTCCGAGATCAACGTGCTGTTCCTGATCGACGCCCCGCCGGTCGAGCACGCCGACACCACGGCCGCGCAGGACAACGACGACGACGAGGCGGCGCTGCCGCTGGTGGGCGACAAGTCCCTGTGGACCGCCCGCGTCAACGCCCGCAGCCACGTCCGTCCCGGCCAGAACATCGACCTGGTCGTCGACACGCACAACATGCACTTCTTCGACCCGGCCAGCGGCCTCGCGATCGGCCACGAGGCCAACCGCTAGACGCCACCGTCTCCTCGTTCCCGGCCGTGAGCCCAGCTCACGGCCGCTCGGGCCCCCACCGCGACCCCCTCCCGCGGCGGGGGCCCGTTCTTTCGCCGCCGCCATGGAGGGACCCCGTACGGACTCAGCGGCCGAGGCTCCCCGACACGCGGGACTGCACGCCGCGCGGCACGAACTTGCCGAGCGCCACGATGGCCTTGTAGCGCAGGTCGGGCACCGACACCCGCTTGCCCAGCGCCAGATCGCGCATCGCCTCCCGCACCACGTCGTCGGCCTTCAGCCAGAGCCAATCAGGGATCCCCGTGGTGTCCATCGAGGCCCGCTGGTGGAACTCGGTCCGCACGAAGCCGGGGCAGAGCGCCATGATCTTGATGCGCGGGTTGCCCACCTCGTTCGCGGCGGACTCGCTGAAGTTCACCACCCACGCCTTGGACGCGCTGTACGTGCCGTGCGTGAAGAACGCCGCCACGGACGCCACGTTGACGATCGCGCCCCGGTCGCGCTCGAGCATGCCGGGCAGCGCGGCCAGCGTCAGCCTGAGCACGGCCTCGCAGTGCACCTTGAGCATGCGTGTCTCGTCCTCGACGGGCACCTCGGGGAACCGGCCGGCGTGTCCGAAACCGGCGTTGTTCACCAGCAGGTCGACGCCCTCGGCGACCCTGGCCTCGACCCTGGCCAGCCCCTCCTCGGTGCCGAGGTCGGCGGGCAGCACCTCGGCGGCGACCCCGTACCTGAGCTTGAGCTGGTCGGCGCTCTCGGCGAGCCGGTGCTCGTCGCGGGAGACCAGGACGAGCGAGAAGCCGTCGGCGGCCAGGCGCCGGGCGAAGGCGGCGCCGATGCCGGAGGCCGGGCCGGTGATCAATGCGGTAGGCATGCCAGCACCCTAACCCCGTGCGAGGACGGGCGGCGTGCGACCCCGCGAGGGCCGCGGCGGCGAGCCGTACGCGCTCAGCCGGCGGGGCCCTCGCTGTCGGATCGAGACCGCCTGACCCGCTCGATCAGCCCTTCGACCTGGTCGTTCAGCTTGCTGCCGCGCGCCCAGCCGGCGTAGTGCGTCAGGAAGACGACCACCTCGCGCAGCTCCGTCTCGGTGAGCTCGCCGGCCCGCAGCGCGGCGTCGAGGTGGACGTCCGCCTGGTCGTGGAGCCCCTGGCCGACGAGCAGGCCGAGAAGGAGCAGGCGACGTTCCTTCACCGAGAGGACCTCCCTCGACCAGAGATCGGCGAACTGCCGTTCCGCGGACAGCCCGAAGGAATCGACGGTCTCCATTGCCGGTTCTTTCATCGCGCGCTCCCGGGGCGGTCGGAAGGGATCCTCATATCTTTCGCTACTTCCTGAGTTGAACCAATGGGGGTTGCATGAACGTTGTAGTCATCCCCCGTCACGGACCGCGACGCCCCGGCCACACGGACCGAAATTGATCTGTAACAAGTAAAGCCAATGGACGGCCAAGATTTGGTCAAGATTTTTAACCGTGCGCCGGGCTCATTCTGCCTGAAAGCGGGCACAACAACTCCGTTGGTCCGTAAAGCGGAGGTAAGCCCTGGTGAAAAAGGCACGGGGTTTGATCGCGGTCACGGTCGCGATCCTGATGCTGTCCGCGTGCGCCGGACAGCCCGATTTCCACTACGTACGTGACAGGGCCGGCACCACCTACTTCAAGGTGCCCTCCTCGTTCACGCAGCTCAACGCCGATCCCATCGAGCTGTATCTGTCCGGCGACCACCCGAACTCGGCGGCGGCGCTGCTCCGGGCCCGGCGCGTCTGGTCGACGGCCTTCGACCAGTCCGCCGAACCGTCGGTCGACCATCTGCTCGGCTCGACGGACCCGTTCGTCTACGCCACCGTTCACGAGCTCACGGAGGAGCAGCGGGACGCGATCTCCCTGAACAGGCTGCGCGACTTCGTGCTGCCGGTGACGGAGCAGATGCGCCAGCTCTACGCGCAGCAGGTCGCGGCGACGGGTCAGCCGGCGATGTTCCGGAACTTCGAGCTCCTCAACGACGAGGTCCTGACCCTGGACGACGGCGCCAGGGGGGTCCGGGTCCGCTTCAACTACCAGATCGGCAACGACGTCCAGACGTTCGACCACACCGCCATCCTCGACGAGAAGGGCGCCACGGTCTCCGTCATGCTCATCGGCTGCCAGTCCGTCTGCTTCAGGAAGCGCGCCGCCGAGTTCGACCAGATCGAGAGCACGTTCAAGCTGCTCCGGCTGCCTGGATGAGGGAGCACCATTGACCACGACCATTCACCATGAAGGGCTGCGTGCCCCCGGCAGCGGGCCCTCCGATCCCGAATCCGTGACCAGGAAGAAGATGCAGTTCTGGGATCGGAGCAAGTTCCTCATCGCCCTGGTGGCCGCGTACCTCATCCTCACCTGGAAGGTGATGGCCGACTTCGCGGGCGTCGCCACGTTCCCCGAGGCCGCGCGGGCGATCGCGTACGCGTACCAGTGGATCTTCTGGCTGCTCGGCGTGGAGGTCGTGCGGCAGCTGCACTTCTTCGTCAGCGAGCACTGGTCGGCCTACCACCGCTTCTGGAGTCACCGGGTCTTCGGCGGGTTCGAGCGCTGGACGCACCGCCGCTTCGACGACTGGACCAGGTACCGCCTCTCGCGCGCGCTCAAGGTCGCCTTCTTCGTCGTGCTGACCGCGCTGGTGCTGGGCGCGGTGCTGGACGTCAGCCCGTTCGTGGCGGTGATGCAGGCGCCGACGCTGCTCTGGAACGCGATGCCGTTCCTGATCCAGATCGTCTTCCTGTTCTTCGTGGTCATCATCCAGTTCGTGGGCCTGTTCTGGTTCCTGTCCAGGGGTGGGGTGGAGACGTACTTCCCCGACGACATCAAGACCCGCTTCCAGGACGTGTGGGGGCAGGACCACGTGGTCGAGCGCGTCCGGGAGAACATCGTCTTCCTGGAGCGCCCCGACGAGATCGAGCGGCGCGGCGGGTACGTCCCCAGCGGCCTGCTGCTGTGGGGGCCGCCCGGCACCGGCAAGACCCTCATGGCCGAGGCCGTGGCCGGCGAGACGGGCAAACCGTACGTGTTCGTGGATCCGGGCGCGTTCACGAACATGTTCATGGGCATCGGCATCCTGAAGGTCAAGTCGCTGTTCAGGAAACTGCGCAAGCTCGCGCTGAGGTACGGCGGCGTGATCGTCTTCTTCGACGAGGCCGACTCCCTCGGCAAGCGCGGCCGGCTCGCGCAGCAGGGGCCGCCCGGACAGGGCGGGTTCTCCGGGCTGTCGGGCTCCCACGGTTGCCATGGGCTCAACTACCTGTCCGAGGAGACCCGTCAGCTGCTGGCCTTCCGCGGCGCCCGCGACGCCGGTGAGGAGCCGGGCCGGCGCAACCGCTTCGTCATGGGCGGCGGCATGATGAACAGCGGCGACCCCGGCACGCTGCAGGCCCTGCTCACCGAGCTGTCCGGGCTCAAGAAGCCGCGCGGGTTCTTCAACCGGCTCGTGCGCCGGGTGCTCGGCATGCGGCCCAAGCCGCCGCCCAAGTACCGCATCCTCGTCATGATGGCCACCAACCGGCCCGACGCCCTCGACGAGGCGCTGCTGCGGCCGGGCCGCATCGACCGCATCTACAAGGTCGGCTACCCGTCCAAGGCGGGCCGGGTACGTACGTATCAGGGCTATTTCGACAAGGTGTGGCATGAGCTGACCCCCGAGCAGATCGACAAGCTGGCCACGATCACCCCGTACGCCACCGGCGCCACGATCAAGGACCTGGTCAACGAATCCCTCATCACCGCCATCAGGGACGGCCGGGAGATCATCACCTGGTCGGACGTGCTGCGGGCCAAGCGGCTCAAGCAGCTCGGGCCGCCCGAGGACGTCGAGTACATCGAGCGGGAGCGGCACGCCGTGGCGGTGCACGAGGCGTGCCACGCCGTCGTGGCGTACGTGACCCGCTTCCACCTCGAGATCGACATCGCCACCATCGAGAAGGGCGCCGACTACCTGGGCATGGTCGCCTCGATCAAGCCGGAGGACCAGTTCACCAGGTGGAAGTCCGAGCACGAGGCGGACATCATGGTCTCCCTGGCGTCGCTGGCCGGCGAGCGGATGTTCTTCGGCGAGGACAACTCCTCGGGGGTCTCCGGTGACCTCTACTCGGCCACGTACCTGACCGCCATGATGGAGTCGTACTGGGGGATGGGCTCCGGCGTCACCTCGCTGCCCGCGCTCCAGGAGCTGGAGATCATGGGCGGCAAGGCGATGCGCAAGTCCCGCCCCGGCGGCTCCATCGGCATCACCGACAGGGAGCCGGCCAGGCGCGATCAGGACCTGACCCCCGACGTGCTGGGGGAGCGGATCGAGTTCAACCTGGTGCGGCTGCTGGAGAAGACCCAGGAGCTGCTGCAGGAGCACCGCAGGGAGGTGCTCTGCGTGGCGCACGCGCTGGAGACGCACAAGACGCTCAACGGCGACGACGTGGTGGCCATCATCCGCAGGGAGCCCGGTCCGCTCATCGACGGCACGATCTACGGCTCCGACGAGCTCTACCATGAGCTGGAGGACTACCACCGCGACGCGGCCAGGGCGCACAAGGAGCACAGCCGCATCGAGCGGGAGCTGCCCAGGCCGGCGGAGGAGCCGGTGGAGCCGCTGCCGGTCGCCTACGGCGGTGCCGGCGTCCACGCCGTCCAGCTGGCGGCCCCGCTGACGGAGACGCCGGCCCCGGTGATCCAGGCGCCGCCTGTCCTTCCCGCCCCTGCCGTCCTGAACGGCTCCGGCCAGGACGGGGCCGTCGAGCCGGCCGACCGGCCCGAGTTCGTGCCGTGGGCGGCTCCGCCCGCGCCCGCGCCTGTCGTGGTCGGCACGCCCACGGACGCTCCCGCCCCGCCGCCGGCGCGGCGCCGGGGTGTGGGCCGGGTCTGGCTGGTCGTCGCGAGCCTGCTGGGGCTGGTGGCGCTCTCCATCATCGCGGCGCTCGCGATCACGGGCACGGTGGCGGGCGGCGGCCCGAACGCGACGGCCTCGACCGTGGCCTCGCCCGGACTGCTGCTCCTGCTCTTCGTCGTGGTCGTCGCGGTGATCGTGGGCGCCGGGCTCGCGCTCGTGGCCATCAAGGGGGTACGCGCCGCGCAGGCCAAGGCCGAACGCGAGCGCGACCAGGCCCACGCCCGTGCCCAGCTCCTGGCCGCGGCGATGGACCCGGACACGGCCATGCGACTGCTCGGCTACGACGGCAACGGACCCGCGCAGCCGTAAGGGGGGACGTACCTGACACGATGGCGGGGTGTCACGGCACCACGTCATCGCCGGCGGCGGCGGGCGAGCCGGCGCGACCAGCGCGTCCGCGCCCGCCCGCCCGCATCCATCCGCCATGGTGAGCGGTACACCAGCGTTAACACAGGTGGGACCTGATTAACACGGCGTTCACATATGGGCAAAAATCGGGAAACGGCCGTCCGTAAGACTCGGCGTGGCTGTGAAACACCCCGAGAAAAGGACCGCCGTGAGCTACAAGGCTGAGTACATCTGGATCGACGGCACCGAGCCGACCGCTCTGCTGCGCTCGAAGACGAAGATCCTCGCCGACGGGGCCGAGCCGCCGGTCTGGGGCTTCGACGGGTCCAGCACCAACCAGGCCGAGGGCCACTCGTCGGACCGCGTGCTCCGCCCCGTGTTCGTCTGCCCCGACCCGATCCGCGGCGGTGACAACGTCCTCGTCCTGTCCGAGGTCGAGGAGATCAACGGCGAGGCGCACGCCAGCAACACCCGCGCCCTGCTCCGCCCGATCGCCGAGAAGTACGCCGAGCAGGACTCCTGGTTCGGCATCGAGCAGGAGTACACCTTCTTCAAGGGCAGCCGCCCGCTCGGCTTCCCCGAGGGCGGCTTCCCCGCCCCGCAGGGCCACTACTACTGCGGCGTGGGCGCCGAGGCCGTGTTCGGCCGCGAGATCGTCGAGCTCCACCTCGACCGCTGCCTCGCCGCCGGCCTGAAGATCTCCGGCATCAACGCCGAGGTCATGCCCGGCCAGTGGGAGTTCCAGGTCGGCCCGGCCGGCCCCGTCGAGGTCTCCGACCACCTGTGGATCGCCCGCTACCTGCTCTACCGCACCGCCGAGGAGTTCGGCGTCGAGGCCACCCTCGACCCCAAGCCCGCCCGCGGTGACTGGAACGGCGCCGGCGCGCACACCAACTTCTCGACCAAGGCCATGCGCGAGAACTACGACGCCATCATCACCGCCTGCGAGGCGCTCGGTGAGGGCGACAAGCCGATGGAGCACGTCTCCCAGTACGGCGCCGACATCGAGTCCCGCCTCACCGGCCACCACGAGACCGCCCCGTGGAACAAGTACACCTACGGCGTGTCCAACCGCGGCGCGTCCGTGCGTATCCCGTGGCAGGTCGAGGTGGAGAAGAAGGGCTACATCGAGGACCGTCGCCCGAACGCCAACATCGACCCGTACGTGGTCACCCGCCTGCTGGTGAACACCTGCTGCTCGGCCCTGGAGAAGGCCGGCCAGGTCTGACCCTCGCCGGCGGAAACTCCTCGCTCGCAGAGAAGAACGGGCCCCTCGTCGCCGAGGGGCCCGTTCTTGCATCGAGACGAGACCGATTATGGCAGGCGGAAGTTCAGATCGGGCTCGATTTCGGCGACATCCATCTGGGCCTTCTGCAGGCGGCCCGAATGGTCCCAGTTCATCGCCTGCCAGCGGGTGAACTGGTCGAGCACCCACATGCCCGACTGGCGGCTGCCGTTGCCCGACTTGCCGTTGCCGCCGAACGGGAGGTGGGCCTCGGCGCCCGAGGTGGAGTTGTTGACGCTGACCATGCCCGCCGAGATGCCCTCGCGGAAGCGGAAGGCGTGCTGCGGGTCGGTGGTGTAGATGGAGCTCGACAGGCCGTAGTCGGGCAGGTTGGCCAGCTCGATGGCCTCGTCGAGGGTCCGGAAGGTGGTCACGCCGACGATCGGGCCGAACGTCTCCTCCAGGAAGAGGCGGTCGGTGGGCTGGACGCCGTCCACGACGACCGGGTGGTAGTAGAGGCCCTGGTCGCCGTCGAAGTCGCGGTGCGGGTTCTCCTCCGTAATCCGCCCGACATTTCCGGACACGACCTTGTGGTGGGGCTGAATCCAGGTCAGGAACTCCTCGTACCGGTCGGCGAACTTCTGGTCGAGCAGCGGACCCGCCAGCACGTCCTCGTCCGGGCGGCCGACCTTCGCCTCGCGTACGGCCCGCGCGAACCGCTCCACGAACTCGTCGTGCACGCTCTCATGCACGATCACCGTGCCCAGGCTCGTGCAGCGCTGGCCGGCCGTGCCGAAGCCCGAGAACAGCGCGCCCTCGACGGCCAGGTCGAGGTCGGCGTCCGGCATGATCACCATCGGGTTCTTGCCGCCCAGCTCCAGGCAGGCCGACTGCAGGTGCCGCCCGGTCAGCTCGCCGATCTTCCTGCCCACCTCGCTGGAGCCGGTGAACCCGACCTTCTGCACGCTCCCCTCGCCGAGGGCCTGCTCCAGGCCCTCGAACGTCTCGGCGCCGTCGGCGAAGACGATGTTCAGCACGCCGTCGGGCAGCCCGGCGGCCACGAAGAGCTGGAACATGGCGTGCGCGGAGGCGGCGGCGTACTCGGCGGGCTTCCAGACGACGGCGTTGCCGCAGAGCAGCGCCGGGACCAGATACCACGAGGGGACGGCGACCGGGAAGTTGCCCGCGGTGACGACCGCCGCGACGCCGACGGGGTTCCGGAACGTGAACAGGTTCTTGTCCGGCATCTCCGACGGGACCGTCTGCCCGTACAGCCGGCGGCCCTCGCCGAGGAAGAAGTCGCACGTGTCCACGATCTCCCGCACCTCGCCCAGGGCCTCGGCGTACGGCTTGCCGATCTCCTCGGTCACCAGGCGGGCCAGCCGCTCGGAGTTGGCCTCGACCAGCCGCCCGATGGAGGCGATCACCCGCCCGCGCACCGGGGCGGGCACCTTGGCCCACTCGCGCTGGGCCTCCTTGGCGGCACGGCAGGCGGCGGCGAACGTGCCGGCGTCCGCCAGGCCGACGTGGGCCACGACCTCGCTGGTGCGCGAGGGGTTGGTGGACTCGTACGTGGCGGTGGTGCCCGCCTCCTTGCCACCCACTATGGAAACGATCTGACGGCTCACCGGTGCCCTCCTCGTAGTTTCTCCGGACAGACAATCATCTCGCCGGAAAAAACCCAAGGCGCGCTCAGGGTGCCGCCGCGCCGTCGCTCTCCTGCGCGAGCCTGCGCAGCTCGGGACCGTACTCGGGGTGCGCGAGCGCGGCGGCGAACTGCGCCTTGAGGTAGTTGAGCGGCGAGCCCGTGTCCCACCAGGTGCCGTCGATGACCTGCCCGTACACCGGGTGGTCGGCGGCGTAGCGGTGCAGGGCGTCGGTGAGGTAGATCTCGCCCTGCGGGTTCCGGTGCCACCTGCGCGTCTGCTCCTGGAGCTCTTCGACGACGCCGGGGGTGACGACGTATCCGCCGATGGCGGCGTAGCGCGAGGGCGCCTCCTCGGGGGACGGCTTCTCCACCAGCCCGGAGATCAGCAGGCGGCCGTCGCCGGCGTCCTCCTTGACGATCGGCACGCCGTACCGCGAGGCGTCCTCGACCGCCATCGGCATCAGGGCCAGCACGGGCGCCCCGGTGGCCTCGTACGCGGCCTTGAGCTGCTTGGCCCTGGGCACCTCCGCCACGAACACGTCGTCCGCCCACAGCACCATGAACGGCTCGTCGCCGATGACGCGGGCGGCGTTGAGCACGGGGGTGCCGTTGCCGTACGGGCCGTTCTGGTACAGGTACGTGATGTGGGCCAGCGACGACAGCTCCGCGACCGCGTCGGCCAGGTCGTCCTTGCCCGCGGCGCGGAGCTGCAGCTCGAGGTCGGCGTCGGGGGCGAAGTGCCGCTGGATGAGGTCCTTGCGGGGCGAGGTGACGATGGTGATCTCGTCGATGCCGGAGTCCACGAGCTCGCGGATGGTGTGCTCGATGACGGGCTTGTCGCCGATCGGCAGCATCTCCTTGGGCAGCGCCCTGGTCAGCGGGAGCAGCCGGGTGCCGAGTCCTGCGACGGGGATGACGGCTTTGTGGACCATGCGTCTCTCCTTGATCGAGCGGCTTGATCGTACGGGGAGCGAGGCCGACGTTACCTCAGCCGTTTTGGGACGTCTCCTCCAGGATGGTCCGGTAGGCCGGGCGCGGCAGGCCGGGGTCCGTGCGCTCGGCTGAGCCGGTGTCGAAGCGGGCCCGGAGGCGACAGTGACGCGACAGGGATGCGTCAGCACCCGCCCGTAACGTCGGTGCCGTTGTTCCAGATGAGAGGAGTTCTCCATGTCCACTCGGCTCCGGCGACTCACCGCCGCGATCCTCGCCGGCACCGCGCTTTCCGCCGGTCTCGCCATCGCCGTCCCTGTCGCCGCTTCGGCGGCCACGCCGGACGACAGCTCCTGGGTGATCGGCTCGAACGGCACCCGCGTGACCGGCGACACGCCCGGCGACAGCCACTGGGTGATCGGCCCGAACGGCACCCGCGTGACCGGCGACACGCCCGGCGACAGCCACTGGTCCACGCCGAACGACCGGGACGCCTGACGCCGATTCTCAGTGATCGGCTCGGCGTGCGCTGATCGGTAAGGGGGAGGGCGCGGGTCGCGCGACACGACCCGCGCCCGACGCGTTGTCAGACGAGAGCCCCCAAAGCGTCGGACCCCTCGCTCAAGCGGTGAAGTCGGCGAAATCGAAGCCCGGTGACACGATGCAGCTCACCAGCACCGGCTCCTCGGAGGCCGGGCGGGCCGACTGCCACACGCCGCCGGGCACGACCGCCTGGGGGACCTCGCCGTCCTCCACGCGCGCTCCCAGGGTGATCGTGGTGTCGCCGATCGTCAGGCTCAGCGGGCCGCCCCGGTGCCACAGCCAGACCTCGTCCGACCTGACCATGTGCGGCACCGACTCCTCGCCCGGGTTCAGCAGGAAGTAGATGCCGGTGGCGCCGGCCCGCGGTCCCGGATACCCGTCGGGCTGGAAGGTCACGGCCGTCCGCCACGTCTCCCTGAACCAGCCGCCTTCGGGGTGGGGGAGCAGGTCGAGGGCCTCGGCGATGGGCGGGCGCTCGACGAAAGCCGCTGGGGCGCCCGTGACGTCCCTGCGCAGGAAGCGGTTGCCGTTCAGGACGAGCTGCCCGTCGAGCGGGGCGGCGAGGGCCGCCGCCTCGTCGGGCACCTCTATGGACGGGCCGTCGGGGTACGTGCGCAGCTCCACTTTGGAGAGTTTATGCCAATAAATCAGGACAAGGCGGGTGACGCGGGCCGGGTCTCTGGGCAGCTCGCGAACTTAACGCGAAATGTCGGTCGAGGTGGCTAGTCTGCGGCAAGTGATCGAACGGTGGAGCCGTGATCAGGTCCTCGCCCTTGCCCCCGACGCGTCGTCCCAGAAGGCGGCTCAAGGGGTGGCGACGCCCGGGAAATGGTCGTTGCGCGGCACGACAGGCACGATCTTGTACGGCGAGTGCAAGGGGAGCGGGGCCAGGCCTTACCTTGCCTGCGTCGACCTGACCGAGCCCGCGTACCGTTGCAGCTGCCCGAGCCGGAAGTTCCCGTGCAAGCACGCGCTCGGACTGCTGCTCATGTGGTCCGCCGACGGGCTGCCCGCCGCGGAGGGCGCCCCGCAGTGGGTGACCGAGTGGGTCGAGGGCCGGGCCGAGCGGGCCGCCAAGGCGGCGGCCAAGATCGAGGCTGCCCGCGCCAGGAAGGCGGCGGAGAGCGCCATCGCGGCGGAGGGCACCGCAGCGGGGGGTACCGCGGCGGAGGGCGCCGTAGCGGGGGGCGCCTCGGGTGTCGGCGGAAGTGACGGGGCTTCCGAGGGCGGGGCTTCCGAGGGCGGGGCTTCTGGGGGCGGGGCTTCTGGGGGCGGGGCGTCGGGAGTCGGGCGGTCGCGGGCCGATGGGGAGGCTGCGGCGGCGTCCGAGGGGCGCCCCGAGTCCGTACGGCATGGTCGCGTCGCCGCCGGGCTGACCGAGGTGGAGCGGTGGCTCGACGACCAGGTGCGGCAAGGGCTGGCGGGGGCCGCCGAGCACGAGTGGGAAGGGCTGGCCAAGCGGCTCATCGACGCTCAGGCGCCCGGCGTGGCCGGGGTCGTGTCCAGGCTGGGCCGGGTCCGGGCGGACGACGACTGGCCGGGGCGGCTGCTCGAGGAGTACGCGCTGATCCGGCTGCTCGCCATCGCCTACCGGCGGCGGGCGGAGCTGCCCGCGCCGCTGGCCGAGACCGTGCTGAGCCGGGTGGGGTTCCCCGTCAGCCGGGACGAGGTGCTGGCCGGGTCGGGGGTGCGCGATCGGTGGGACGTGCTGGGCAGGCGCGACGAAGTGCAGGACCGGCTGACCGCCCGCCGGGTGTGGCTGCGAGGGCGCCACACCGGACGGGCGGCGCTGGTGCTCTCGTTCGCGCCGCAGGGGCAGCCGCTCGACGCCTCCCTGGTCACCGGGACGACCATCGACGCCGACCTCGCCTTCTACCCGGGCGCCGCCCCGTTGAGAGCGCTCGTCGCCGCCCGCTACGACTCCGGCGAGGACGACGCCTCCAGCGGAGCGCCACCGGGGGCGCCGCCGCCCGATGACGGTGGCTCCAGGGGAGGGCCGCCGTCCGATGACGGTGGCGCCAGGGGAGGGCCGCCCGGGGTGGCACCGGATGAGGCGCTCGACGAGGTGGCCCGGGTGCTGGCCGAGGATCCGTGGACCGAGTCGTGGCCGCTCGTGCTGGCCGGGGTGGTGCCCGGGCGGGCCTCGCTCGGCGCTCTCCCGCTGCACCCCGTGGCGCGCGATCCGTGGCGGCTGATCGCCGTCTCCGGGGGGCGCCCGCTCACCGTGGCGGTGGAGTGGACCCCGCGGGGATTGCGGCCCCTGACCACCTGGGACGACGAAGGAACGGCGGTGATCCTGTGACCGGCTGGGAGGAGCTGGCATCGACGGCGCTCGTGGGCACCGATCGCAGGCCGTACCAGGGAGATCTGCTCGAAGCCGCGGCCGTCGAAGTGGCGCGGCGCAGGGCGGGGCGCAGGGTCGGGGAGGCCGAGCGCCAGGACCCCGCGCCCGATGAGGAGCGGGCGGCCGTGGGACGGCCGGCGGCCGAGCGGCTGGCGCGGATCATGGGTGGCGAGCACGAGAGGCTGCTCCCCGAATGGCTGGCCGCGGCCGCCGGCACCGGCAGGAGGGTGCCGCCTTACGTGCTGCCCGAGCTCCTGGAGCGAGGGCGGCGGGACCGCTCGATCCGGGTCCATCTCGGGGTCCTGGCCGGGCAGCGGGGGCGGTGGCTGGCCGGGCTCAATCCCGCCTGGGAGTACCTGCTCGAGGAGCCGACCGGGGAGACGTGGGAGCTGGGCGGCGCCGCGGATCGGCGTGCGCACCTCCGTGCCCTCAGGAAGGCCGATCCCGGCCGGGCCAGGCGGCTGCTGGAGAGCACGTGGGAGCGGGAGACGCCCGACGACCGGGCCGAGTTCGTGGAGGTGCTGGGCGACGGGCTGAGCATGGACGACGAGCCGTTCCTGGAGAGCGCGCTCGACGATCGCCGCCGCGAGGTGCGCCAGGCCGCCGCCAACCTCCTCACCCGTCTCCCCGGGTCGCGCCTGTCCCAGCGCATGGCCGAACGGGCGCGCGCCTGCGTGGCCATCGAGGGGAACGTCATCGCCGTCGAAGCCCCCGAGTCCTGCGACAAGGCGATGGAACGCGACGGCGTGCGTGCCAAACCGCCGAGAGGTATCGGCGAGCGGGCCTGGTGGCTGCAGCAGGTCCTCGCCCGTGCCCCGCTGGGGGTCTGGGGTCACCCGCCCGCGCGGCTGCTCGGGATGCGGATCCCCGACTGGGACGCCGAGGTGAAGGCGGCCTGGGTACGTGCCGCGATCCTGCAGAAGGATCCCGAGTGGGCGCGGGCGATGTTCGGGTGGGACCCGATCGCGGACCTGCTGGATTCGCTGCCGCCCGACGAGCAGCAGGAACTAGCCGCCGATTTCGTGAAAAAGCATGACCTGGACAGCCAGTTGATCATGGTGTTGGGCGGAGTGTCGTCCCACTGGCGCGAGGGCCTGGCCACGGCCGTCCTCCGCAAGATCGTGAAGGTGGCCACCACGCAGCCCTGGAACCTCGGGGAGTTGGTCAAGATGGCGGGTGAACGCATCGACCCGGCCCTGTTCCCCCTGGTCCTGAGCTACTCGCCGATGGAGTCCATCCAGCAGGTGGCCGCCCTGCTGCGTTTCCGTGCCGAAATGTACAAGGAGCTTCGCCCATGACCGTTCTGCGTCCGCACGCGGAAGACCAGTACGCCGAGGAGCTGGCCGTCCTGGCTAAGGACGACGACCGGCCCAGGCCGCCCGGCTGGAAGCTGTCGCCGTGGGCCGTGACCACGTACATCCTGGGCGACGGCGACCGCATCACCCCCAAGTACGTGGGCGCGCGCCGCATCGTCGAGGTCGCCGTCGCCACGCTGGCCACCGACCGCGCGCTGCTGCTGCTCGGCGTGCCCGGAACGGCCAAGACCTGGCTGTCCGAGCACCTGGCCGCCGCCATCAGCGGCGACTCCACGCTGCTCGTGCAGGGCACCGCGGGCACCGCCGAGGAGGCCATCCGGTACGGCTGGAACTACGCGAGGCTGCTGGCCGAGGGCCCCTCGTTCGAGGCGCTGACCCCGTCGCCCGTGATGCGCGCCATGGCCGAGGGCCGGGTCGCGCGGGTGGAAGAGCTCACCCGCATGCCGTCCGACGTACAGGACGCCCTGATCACCGTCCTGTCCGAGAAGACGCTGCCGATCCCCGAGCTCAACCGCGAGGTCCAGGCCGAACGCGGCTTCAACGTCATCGCCACGGCCAACGACCGCGACCGGGGCGTCAACGAGCTGTCCAGCGCGCTGCGCCGCCGCTTCAACACGGTCGTGCTGCCGGTCCCGGCCACGGCCGAGGAGGAGGTGGACATCGTCTCGCGCCGCGTCACCCAGCTCGGGCGCGCGCTGGAGCTGCCCGAGACGACGACCGGGCTGGCGGAGATCCGGCGGGTGGTGACGGTCTTCCGCGAGCTGCGCATGGGCGTCACCGAGGACGGGCGCACCAAGGTCAAGTCGCCCAGCGGCACCCTGTCCACGGCCGAGGCCATCTCGGTGCTCACCAACGGCATCGCCCTCGCGGCCCACTTCGGTGACGGGGTGCTGCGCCCCTCCGACGTGGCCGCCGGGATCGTGGGGGCGGTGGTGCAGGAGCCGGTGTCGGACCGGGTGGTGTGGCGCGAATACCTGGAGACGGTGGTCCGCGAGCGCCCCGACTGGCGCGACTTCTACCGCGCCTGCCGCGAGGTCATATGAGCACCATCCCGACCCCTGACCCCGCGACCACGGCGACGCGCGCCACCGGGATTCCGGCCACCGGGACTCCGGCCGCTGGGACTTCGGTCACCGGGACTCCGGCCGGCGGGACTTCGGTCGGCGGGGCGGACGTCTTCGTGCTGGGAGTGCGGCATCATGGGCCGGGCTCGGCGCGGGCCGTGCGGCGGGAGCTCGAACGCCTGCGCCCCGACGCCATCCTCATCGAGGGACCGCCCGAGGCCGACGCCCTCGTTGCGCTCGCGCCCGAGCTGGAGCCGCCCGTCGCGCTCCTGGCCCACGTGCCCGGAGCCCCGGCGCGGGCCGCGTTCTGGCCGTTCGCCGCCTTCTCGCCGGAGTGGCAGGCCATCCTGTACGGCACCTCCACCGGCATCCCGGTGAGCTTCTGCGACCTCCCCGCGGCGCATTCGCTGGCCACGGAGGCGGATGAGGAGCACGAAGACGGCATGCGGGCCGACCCCATCGGGAGTCTCGCCGCGGCGGCCGGATACGACGACCCCGAACGCTGGTGGGAGGACGTCGTAGAGCACCGGGGCGACACCCCCTTCGAGGTGATCGCCGAGGCCATGGCCGCCGTACGCGACGGTTACGAGCCGGACGGGCGGGAGGCCAGGCGCGAGGCGTACATGCGCAAGACCCTCCGTGCGGCCGTCAAGCAGGGCTACGGCCGGATCGCGGTGATCTGCGGCGCCTGGCACGTCCCGGCCCTCACGGGCAAGCTGCCGACTGTCGCGCAGGACAGCGCGACCCTGCGCGGGCTCCCCAAGGTCAAGGCCGAGCTGACGTGGGTGCCGTGGACGTACGGGCGGCTGGCCTCCTGGAGCGGTTACGGCGCGGGGATCACCTCGCCCGGCTGGTACCACCACCTGTTCGGCGCGCCGGACCGGCCCGTGGAGCGGTGGCTGGCCGAGGCCGCCGCGGTGCTGCGCGACGAGGGGCTGGCCGTGTCGTCCGCGCACGTCATCGAGTCCGTACGCCTCGCGCACAGCCTGGCGGCCCTGCGCGGCAGGCCCCTGGCCGGGCTCGGCGAGGTCACCGAGGCGGCCAGGGCCGTGCTGTGCGAGGGTGACGACCTGGCCGTCGAGCTGATCCAGCGGCGCATGGTCGTCGGCGACCGGCTCGGCCACGTCACCGACGGCACGCCGATGGTGCCGCTCCAGCGGGACCTGCGCGAGCAGCAGCGACGGCTCAGGCTCAAGCCCGAGGCGCTCGACCGCGAGATCGATCTCGATCTGCGCAAACCGCTCGACCTCGACCGCAGCCACCTGCTGCACCGGCTCAGGCTGCTCGGCGTCGGCTGGGGCACGCCGGGCGAGTCGCGGGGGAAGGGCACGTTCAGGGAGACCTGGACGCTGCAGTGGCGGCCCGAGCACGACCTGGCGCTCATCGAGCAGGCCGCCCTGGGCACCACGGTGGCCGGGGCGGCGGCGCAGCGGGCCAGGGACCTGGCCGCGACCGACAAGGCCGCGCTGGCGGATCTGACGGCGCTGGTCGAGCAGTGCCTGCTGGCCGACCTGCCGGAGGCGCTGCCCGAGGTGCTGGCCGCCCTGTCGGCCAAGGCGGCGCTCGACACGGACGTGACGCACCTGATGGCGGCGCTGCCGGCGATGGTCCGCGCCCACCGGTACGGCGACGTCCGGGGCACCTCGGCCGAGGGGCTGGCGGTGATCGTCCGCTCGATGCTGGACCGGATCCGCGTCGGCCTGCCGGTCGCGGTCACGGGGTTGGATGATGAGGCCGCCGCCGACCTGCTCAAACACGTCGACGCGGTGCACGCGGCCGTCGCCCTCCTGACCGATGACAGCGGCGGCGGCAGCAGCGGCGGCGGCAGCGACGACGGCGGCAGCGACGACGGCGACGACGGCGCCAACCGCGTCAGCAGCGACGACGGGGGCGGCGACAGCCACGACAACGCCTCGCCGCGCAGCCGGTGGCTGGTCACCCTGCGCGGCATCAGTGACCGGCAGGACCTGCACGGGCTCATCGAAGGGCGGCTCACCAGGATCCTGCTGGACTCCGGTGAGCTCGACGACGCGGCCGACCGCATGGCCAGGGCCATGTCCAGGGGTCAGACCCCGGCCAGGGCGGCGGCGTGGGTGGAGGGGTTCCTGGCGGGCGGCGGGCTGCTGCTGGTGCACGACCCCCGGCTGCTGAGCCTGGTGGACGGGTGGCTCACCGGGCTGTCCGGCGACCAGTTCACCGACGTGCTGCCGCTGCTGCGCCGTACGTTCGGCGGGTTCGCCGCGCCGGAGCGCAGGGCGATCGGGGAGCGCGTCCGCTCGGCCGGGGGCGGCCGGCGGGAAGCGGAGCAGGATGTGGACGAGCGGCGCGCGGCGGCGGCCGTCGCGACCGTGCTCGCGATTCTTGGCAGGGCAGAGGGAGAGGCGGGCGGATGAGCGCCACCGGCGAGGGGCCCAGCGAGGGGACCGACGAGCGCCTGCGCAGGTGGCGGCTGGTGCTGGGCGGCGGCGACGCCGACGGCACCGGATGCGGGTTGCAGGGCGCCGACGCGCGGATGGACTCCGCGCTGTCCGCCGTCTACGACCAGGACGGCGGCAGGGAGGGCGGGCTCGGCGCGTCAGCGCCCCGGGTGGCGCGCTGGCTGGGCGACATCCGCACGTACTTCCCCTCCACGGTCGTCCAGGTCATGCAGAAGGACGCCATCGAGAAGCTCAACCTCACCCGGCTCCTCCTCGAGCCGGAGATGCTCGAGGCCGTCGAGCCGGACGTGCACCTCGTCGGCACCCTGCTCGCGCTCAACCGGGTCATGCCCGACCAGGCCCGCGAGTCCGCCAGGGCCGTGGTGCGCAGGGTGGTGGACGAGCTCGAACGGAGGCTGGCCCAGAAGACCAGGGCGGCCGTGACGGGCGCGCTCGACCGTTCGGCCAGGACCCACCGCCCCAAGAGGGTGGCCGACATCGACTGGGACCGCACGATCAGGGCCAACCTCAAGAACTACCTGCCGGAGCGGAACACGGTCGTCCCCTCGCGCCTCGTCGGCTACGCCCGCAGGCAGCGGTCGGTGCAGCGCGAGGTCGTGCTCTGCATCGACCAGAGCGGGTCGATGGCGGCGTCGGTGGTGTATTCGAGCGTGTTCGGGGCGGTGCTGGCGTCGATGCGCTCGCTCAAGACGTCCCTCGTGGTGTTCGACACGGCGGTGGTGGATCTCACCGAGCAGCTGCACGACCCGGTGGAGCTGCTGTTCGGCACGCAGCTGGGCGGGGGCACCGACATCAACCGGGCCATCGCGTACTCCCAGGGCCTCATCACGCGGCCGGCCGACTCCATCTTCGTCCTGATCAGCGACCTGTACGAGGGCGGGGTCAGGGAGGAGATGCTGCGCCGGGTCGCCGCGATGACGCAGGCGGGCGTCCAGGTGATCGTGCTGCTCGCGCTCTCGGACGAGGGCGCGCCGTTCTACGACCACGAGAACGCCGCCGCGCTGGCCGCCATGGGCGTGCCCGCGTTCGCGTGCACGCCCGACGCCTTCCCCGACCTGATGGCGGCCGCGATCGAGCGGCGCGACATCGCGCGGTGGGCCGAACGTCACATCGCGGTGTGACGTGCCCGGCCCCGCTCTCAATGGCCCTGACCGTCCGTCCTGGCCTTGCGCGGCAGCAGGTACGACAGGGCGAAGGTCAGGGCCAGCAGCCCCACCTCGACCCAGACGGTGACCTGCATCGACGAGCCGAAGCTCCACCGGTTCTGGAGCAGGTTGAAGAAGAGCGTGCCCAGCACGGCGGTGCCGAGCGCGCCGCCGAGCTGCTGGATCGCGGTCAGCGTGCCGGATGCGGAGCCCGACTCGTGCGGCTCGACCCCCGCGAGCACGATGTCGAAGAACGGCGCCATGGTCAGCCCCATGCCGATGCCGACGAGAGCGAGCCCGGGAGCCAGCTGCCAGCTGCCGACGTCGAGCCCGGCCAGGTGGATGGTCAGGGCGAGCACGGCCGCGCCGGCCGCCATGACGACGGTGCCGATCTGCAGCAGGCCGCGGCCCAGCTTCTCCTGCAGCCCGGACATCGCCAGCCCGAAGCCGATCACGCCGCCGATCGCCTGCGGCAGACCGGTGAGGCCGGCCTGGAGCGGGCTGAAGCCGAGGCCGAGCTGGGTGTAGAGGTTGAAGACCAGGCCGAGACCCATCATGCCGGAGAAGAACGCCAGCCCGGCCACCAGACCGCCGGTGAAGGCGCGCTTGCGGAACAGCCCGGGCGTGACCAGCGGGTCCTTGCCGGAGGCGGCCCGGCGGGACTCGTAGCGGGCGAAGACGGCGAAGAGCACGATCGAGGCCGCCATCGAGACGTACGTCCACACGGGCCAGCCCAGCTCGCGGCCCTGGATGAGGGGGTAGATCAGCAGGAACGAGGCCGTCGAGACGAGCGCGACACCGACGAGGTCCAGCTTGGTGGCGTTCGAGAGGCGGTATTCGGGCAGGAAGCGCATCCCGGCCAGCGCGGCGGCCAGGCCGATCGGCAGGTTGATCAGGAAGATCATGCGCCAGCCCGTACCGAAGAAGTCCGCGTCGACCAGCCATCCGGCCAGCACGGGACCGCCCACCGACGAGATGGTCATGACCGGCCCGAACATGCCGAACGCCTTGCCCATGTCCTGCGGCGGGAACATCTCCCTGATCAGCCCGAGGCCCTGCGGGAGCATCACGGCGCCGAACAGGCCCTGCAACACCCGGCTGGCGATCAGCATCTCGGGCCCGGCCGAGACGCCGCAGAGCAGGGAGGCGGTGGTGAAGCCGAGCGCGCCGATCACGAACATGCGCTTCCTGCCGAACAGGTCGCCGAGCCGGCCGCCGGTGATCAGTCCGACGGCCATGGCCAGGGTGTATCCGGCGCCGAGCCACTGCACGATGCTGTCGCCGCCGCCCACGTCCTTCTGGATGCTGGGGGCGGCGATCGTGGTCACGAGCGCGTCGAGCAGGTCCATGACCTCGGCGGCCAGGATCACGAAGAGGGCGGCCCAGCGCCAGCGGTAGGGCTGGACCTCGGTCGTCGCCTCTGAGGCGGTGACTGTCATGGGGGACTCCTTAAAACGGTGTTCTTCCAACGAACGCTGTTCGTTACGAACACTGTTTTATGGCCGAACGCTGTTCGTGTCAAGTACAGCGTTCGTATACTGGTCGCATGGCAGGATCCGAGGACGTCCCCACGCCCCCATGGCGCAAGTCACGCAAGCCGACGCCGCTCAAGCGGCAGCTCAATCAGGACCTGATCGTCGACGCCGGCCTGCGGATCGTCGACACGGAGGGGCTCGACGCGCTGAGCATGAGACGCGTCGCCCAGGAGTTCGACACCGGCCCCGCCTCGCTCTACGCGCACGTGGCCAACAAGGAGGAGCTGCTCGAGCTCATCTACGAGCGGGTCCTCGGCGAGATCGAGCTGCCCGAGCGCGATCCGAGCCGCTGGAAGGATCAGCTCAGGGCGTACGCCATGGAGGTGCACCGGGTGCTGACCGCCCACGCCGACGTGGCGCGGGTGGCGCTGGCCAGCGTCCCGTCGGGGGAGAACTCGATCCTCGCGGGCGAGTTCGTCTTCGGGCTGCTGATCGAGGCCGGCATGTCCCCGCGAGAGGCGTCCCTGTCCATGGACCGGATCCATCTGTACGTCACCGGCGACGCGTACGAGGGCTCCCTGCACTACGCGCGCATGCGCGCGGCCGGGCTGGACGACCCGCGGGAGTACTTCGAGCGCTTCGCCGGGCAACTCGCCGACTACTACCGGGCGCTGCCGACGGAGCGCTTCCCGCACATCCAGAAGTTCGTGGACGACCTGATCGCCGACGACGGCGAGGAGCGCTTCCGCTACGGCCTCGAGTTGCTCCTCGCCGGCATCGAGGCCCGCATGCCCTAGGCCCAAATGCCTAGGCCCCATGCCCGATGTGCCGGCCTGCGCTTTCGCCATAGTTTGCCGCATATGACGACGACAACGGTTGAGAGATCTACGGCGGGCGTGGTGTCCGCGCAGTACCGCGCGCTCAGCATCGGGCTGGTCGCGCTGGTCATGCTGGTGGCTTTCGAGGCGATGGCGGTGGCCACGGCGATGCCGGTGGTGGCCCGCGAGCTCGACGGCATGCATCTGTACAACCTGGCCTTCAGCGCCACCCTGGCGGCCAGCGTGATCGGGACGGTGCTGGGCGGCCGGTGGAGTGACGTGCGGGGGCCGATGCAGCCGATCGCGGTCGGTGTGGCGGGCTTCGTGTCCGGGCTGCTGCTGGCCGGGTTCGCGGCGGACATGGAGCTGTTCGTCGCGGGCCGGTTCGTGCAGGGGCTCGGGGCCGGGCTGATCCAGGTCTCCCTGTACGTGGTCGTCGCCCGGGTCTATCCGCCGGCCATGCATCCCAAGGTGTTCGCCCTGTTCTCGGCCGCCTGGGTGGTGCCGTCCATGGTCGGCCCGGCCATCGCCGGTTTCGTGGTGGAGAACGCCGACTGGCGGTGGGTCTTCATCGGCGTGGCCTTGATCGTCATCCCGTCGGCGCTGCTGCTCTGGCGCGGCACCGCGGGCCGCGAGGTGGCGAGCGGCGTCGCCGGGCCCGCCCCGGGCCTGGGCCGCAAGCTCGTGTGGGCCACGCTGACCGCCGTCGCCGCCGCCTTGATCCAGTACGGCAGCGCGCTCAAGCTCGCCGGCCTGCCGCTGCTCCTCGGCGGCGTCGTCCTGGTGGCCGTGGCGCTGCCCAGGCTGCTGCTGCCCGGCTCGCTCAGGGCCGCCCCCGGCCTGCCGACCGCGCCCGTGCTGCGCGGCCTGGCCTTCGGCTCGCTGACGGCGTCCCAGGTGCTCATCCCGCTCATGCTGATCAACGAGCGCGGCCTGACCGCCACCGGCGCGGGCATCGTCCTCACCATCGGCGCGCTCGGCTGGTCCACCGGCTCCTGGATCAAGGGCCGCGGCACGATCAGCCACATGACCGCCATCCGGGGCGGCGCCGCCATGGTCGCCATCGGGATCGCGCTGACGATGCTCGTGCTCGTCGACTCCCTGCCGGTCGCGGTCGCGTACCCGGCCATGGCCGTCGCGGGCCTCGGCATCGGCGCGCTGCACCCGACGGTGTCCGTGCTGGTGCTGGAGATGTCCAAGGCGGGCGAGGAGGGCCAGAACAGCGCGGCCGTCGGCGTGGGGGAGTCGGTGTTCACCGTGGTGGCCGTCGCGCTCAGCGGAGCCCTGTTCACCGCCACCGGCGAGAGCTACGCGATCGGCCTGTCGTTCACCGCGGCGCTCGCGGTCCTGGCCTTTCTGATCGCCCCGCGTTTTGTCCACCGGCGCGCAGCAGGCACTATGGAGGGAGCCGCGTCATAAAGGGGGGTACATGCCGCGAGTGCGGGAGCTTGAGGTCTTCCGACTGGTTCTGCCGTACGGCAGGAGGTCGGAGACCCTGCTCGTGAAGCTCACCGATCATGGCGGCATGACCGGCTGGGGCGAGGCCGTCTCCCCTCAGCCGAAGACGTGGTCAAGGCTTGAGGAGTCGCTGGCGTCGCTGCTGATCGGCGTCGACTGGGAGCACCCCGACACGGTGACGAGCGGTGATCCGGCGGTCGACATGGCCTGCTGGGACCTGTGGACCAGGATGCGCGGGGTGCCGCTCGCCGAGGCGATCGGCGGCACCCGCACCTCCCTCATGGCCACCGTGCGGCTGACCCCCGACGCGTCCGTGGAGAGCCTGGTGTCCCGGGTCAACCAGCAGGTCTGCGCCGGGTACGGGCACGTCACGCTGGACATCCGGCCCGGCTGGGACGTCGAGCCCGTACGCGCGGTGCGGCAGGCGTACCCGGCGCTGACGCTGGCCGTCGACTGCGGCAACGCCTACACCGACCTCGGCCAGCTCGTCGCCCTCGACTCCTACGGCCTGGAGGTCATCGAGCGGCCCTTCGCCGCCGGCGACGTCTTCACGCACGCCTCGCTGCAGGACCAGGTGTCCGCCTCGGTCGCGGTCGAGCTCGCCTCCACCGCCGAACTGGACGACTACCTGACGCTGCGAGCCGCGAAGGTGCTGCTGCTGCGGCCCGCCCTGTTCCCCTCCCTGTCGGAGTCCCGCCGCGCGCACGACCGGGCCGCGGCGGCGGGCTGGGACATCCAGTGCGCGGGTGGCCAGGGCGCGGGACTGGCCAGGGCGGCGACGGTGGCGGTCGCCAGCCTGCCGGGCTGCACGCTGCCGTGCGACGTGACGCAGCCGCCGCGCCAGAACCAGCTCGTCGAGCCGATCGTGGGCGCGAACGCCGGGGTCATCGCCGTGCCGCTCACCCAGTCGGGGCTGGGCCACGACATCGACGAGACGCGGCTGCGGAGATTGGCGAAGGAGTCATTCCACGCGTAAGGTTCCTACCCGGTCATGGCGGGTGGGGTGGGTGGGCGTGCGGATGACGCGGTGGCGGGTGTTATGGATCCTGCTGACGAGGAACTTCCTGTCGTGCTTTCTTCCGGAGTGGGGAAAGATCGTCATCGGCGTGGCGGCGATCCTGGGCTTTGGCGCCGGTCTGCTGGTCGCGAGTGGGGCCTACCGGAGTTCTGAAGCGGTGCTGATCGTGGCCGCCGCGTTCGGAGCCTGCGCGTTCGCCTTCGTGGCGGACCGGTGGCCGCGGCGGTTCCCGTGGCGCTGCCCCGTGCTGCCGCTGGACGATCAGCCGCGGCTACGGGAGCTGGTGGCGGACGCAGCGCGGCTCGCGGGATTCGACACCTTGCCCAAGGTGCACGTGTCCGCCTGGGCCGAGGTGCGGGGCGGCCGAGCCCATCGGGGCAAGCCGACGCTTCTGGTGGGGCTGCCGCTGTTGCTCGCAGCAGATGAGGCGGAGCTGCACGCGCTCCTGGTCAGGGAACTGCTCGGCGCGAAGCGGTGGCGCTGGCACGAGCGCTGGGCGGTGCATCTGTTCATGGCGCACCATCCAGACTGGTCCTGGTTGGGCGAGGCGACCGCGTCGCTGCGCAAGGAGCTCTGGGACGAGACCCGTTCCATCGTCGGCAGCGAGCGCTTCGCCGCCTCCGTGCGGGCCGAGCTGCTCCTGGCGGGCGCCTTCGGCTGGCACGTGTCCCGCTATGTCGGGCCGTTCTCGCGTAAGGGCGGCGCATTGGATGCCTATGAGAGCTTCCTGTGGAAGATCCAGCGGGACGGGCTGCTGACCCGCGCCCGGCCGGAGCCCCCTTTTCCCGACGCGGTCGAGCTGATCGACGGGGACGCCGCCCAGCCGGTCGCCGATGGCGTGCCCGCAGGGGTGATGTCGCGGGTGCCCGGCGAGCTCGCGAAACGGCTCGGGAAGGTCATCACTCACAAGCTGCTCGGCCGTGGCGGCTTCGCGCTGGGTGCGCGGCCGTACCGGATGGCGGACATCCCGGTGGAGGAGTGGGCCCAAGTCGGTGAGTACCAGCGCGAGCAGGTGCTCGAGGCCGCGGGCAAGCTGCTCGACCGCCAGGCCACCGACCTGGACGTCGTCGAGCTGGCGGTCGCCGGGCGAGCGGGCGAGCTCGAGTGGTGGCACAATGAGCAGCCGTGCCCCCACCCCACGCCCGGCGTCTGCGCACTGCTCCCGCTGTTCGACGTGGCGCTGCGGCGCAAGGGGTACGTGCACGAGCACACCTTCACCCAGCGCGAGCTGGTCGGCCCCCTCGGGGATCGGATCAATCTGGTCGAATTGGCCGCCAAGGCCGAGCGTGGCGAGCCGTACGGGATCCTGTTGGGAGGACTCATGACCGGCCGGGACCCCGATGCCGATGCGATCAGGCTCGCCGGTGAGTCGCTGGCACAGGGTGATCCCACCGGCTGGTTCGAGCGGCTCTACGTCGAGTCGGCGGCCGGCGACGCGATCGTGCCGTGGGACTCGCGTTCCCCGCATCCCCTGCTGGTGGAGTGGGCGCGCGCCGGCCGGGGGCGGGCGCTGGTCGTGGGTGCGGGGCTGGGTGACGATGCCGAGCACGTGGCGGGGCTCGGCTACGAGACGGTGGCGTTCGACGTGAGCGAGTCGGCGGTCCGGCTCGCCGAGGAGCGCTTCCCCGGGAGCCGGGTCCGCTATCAGGCCGCCGACCTGCTGGATCCGCCCGGCGAGTGGCGGCAGGCGTTCGACCTGGTGGTCGAGATCATGACCGTGCAGGCGCTGCCGGAGCCGCTGCACGTCCGCGCCATCGCCGCGGTCGCGGAGTTCGTCCGGCCCGGCGGCACGCTGCTGGTGATCGCGTCGGGCCGGGAGGAGGGCGGGCCGGTGTTCGCGCCGCCGTGGCCGCTGACCCCGTCCGAGATCGCGGCCTTCGCGGCGGGCGGGCTGGAGACGGGGCAGGTCGAGGACCTGCGCGACGGCGAGCGCCGCCGCTGGCGCGCCACCTTCCACCGGCCCGCCTGACCCCTACGCGAGAGGCTCCACCCGCTTCAGGATCACCGCGTACGTGAACGCGCCCAGCAGCGCCACGCACGAGATCACCATCAGCGGGACGGTGAACGACGACGTCTTGTCCACCAGGAAGCCGACCATGATGGGGCTGATGATGCCGGCGAAGTTCGAGGCGAAGTTCTGGATGCCGCCGATCGAGGCCACGTGCCGGTCGGCCGGGGCGACGTCGGCGGGGAGCGCCCAGATGTTGGAGGCGGCGAAGGTCGAGCCCGCGTACGCGATCGACAGCAGCGCCAGCGCCATCCACGCCTCCGGCACCCAGACCGCGACGCCGATCACCGTCGAGACCAGGAACCCCCCGGAGATGAAGAGCTTCCTGACGCGGGTGAGCGAGTCGCCCCGGGTGATGCGGCGGTCGGACAGCCAGCCGCCCAGCCACTCGCCGCCGATGGCCACCAGACCCGGCAGCGCACCGAACAGGCCCAGCTTCAGCAGGCTGAAGCCGCGCTCCTCCACCAGGTAGGTCGGGAAGAACGTGAGGAAGAAGTAGACGACCATGTTGAGGCAGAAGAAGCCCAGCATCATCGCCCAGATCGTGCGATAGCGGAACAGGTCCCGCCAGCGGAGCTTGGTCGCGCCCTCGTCGTCGCCCTCGAAACGGGCGCCGCCCTCACGCAGGTAGGCGAGCTCCTCCTCCGTGATCTTCGGATGGTCCTGCGGGTCCCGGTACGTGCGCCACCACCCGAACGCCCAGAACAGCCCGATCACACCGATGATCGCGAACGTCCACCGCCAGCCGAGCAAGCCGATCAGCGCGGTGACCACGGGCAGCGCGATGACGGCACCCACCCGCGAGCCGGAGTCCCAGATCCCGGTGGCCAGTGCGCGCTCGTGCCGGGGGAACCACCGGCCCGTGACCTTGGCGCTGGTCGTGGCGGCCGGGCTCTCGCCGATGCCGAGCAGCAGCCGTACGCCGAAGAGTGTCGCGAAGCTGCTGGCCAGCGCCGTGAGCGAGGTGAACAGCGACCACCAGATGGAGGCGAACGTGAACGTCTTACGCGGCCCGAACCGGTCCACGAACCAGCCGGCGGCGAGCTGGAAGAAGTCGTAGGACCAGAAGAAGGCGGCCAGGATCATGCCCTCTTCGGTCTTGGAGAGCTTGAAGGTCTCTCCCATGAACGGCAGGGCCACCCCCAGGCTGGCGCGGTCGAGGTAGTTGATGACGAGCCCGGCGAAGACGTAGCTGATCATGTACCAGCGCAACCGGCCGCGGACAGTGGTTCGGAGGGTTGTGGCCATCGCGATCCTTAGTAATATTTCCTATTGGATATTGCCGCTATGTTGCATACAACGCACGATGCCCGTCAAGACCCCCTCAAACCCGCCCTCGGAGCGTCAACTGTGGCTAATGACCTCGAAAACCGCTTAAAGGGGCGCGTTCCGGCAGCCCGGCGCAGCGTTCTCACCGAGGACGTCTACGAGCGCGTCAAGAGCCTGATCATGAACGGCGACCTGGAGCCCGGCGCCCGGGTCAACATCTACGCGGTCGCGAGGATCCTCGACGTCTCGCAGACGCCGGTGCGCGAGGTGCTGTCCGCGCTCGAGTCCGAGGGACTGCTGACCAAGGAGCCGCTGCGCGGCTACTCGGTGGCGCCCCAGCTGCGGCCCGACCAGATCGCCGACCTCTACCAGCTCAGGCTGCTCCTGGAGCCGTGGGCCGCGGCGCGCGCGGCCGAGCGGGTGACGGCCGAGGCGTGCGAGCGCGTGCGCGCCGAGCTGGCCAGCGTCCCGCAGGCGCCCCAGGGCACGAGGTACGAGGAGTACCACGGCCTGGCCGAGCACGACGAGCGCTTCCACGACCTGATCGCCGAGCTCTCGGGCAGCGAGGCGCTCAGGGAGTCGCTCCGGCGTACCCACTGCCACCTGCACCTGTTCCGCATCGGCTACGCGGGCAGGCGCACCGGGGATCCCACGCTGGCCGAGCACGCCCGCGTCGTCGAGGCGGTCGCCGCGGGCGATGCGGAGGCGGCCTCGGAGGCGATGCGCGCCCACCTCGCCGCCGCCCGCGACCGCTTTCTCGAGATCGGACCCTGACATCCCCGGGTCGCCGGCGGGGCGGGACGCGGGCACGGCTTCAGGTGCTCTGACCTAGGCGCCCGCGCCGGGCCCTGGTGGCGGCCAGCCGGGGGCGGGGTCCTCGGCGAGCAGTGGCCGGAGAGCGCCGAGCACCGCGCCGATGCAGACATCGCGCAGCTGGGTGCGGGTGCAGGTCGCATGGGTGAGCCAGTCGACGCAGAGGACCCGGACGAAAACCAGCCAGCTCTTCAGGACGCCGGACACGGCGTCGCGGGCGCTCTCGTCCGCGAGCGGGAGTACGGTCAGCAGCCGCGCACGGACCGCGTCCAGCTCGTTCGTCATGATCGTCTGGATCACCGGGTCACCCGCGAGATCCCGGTTCGCGGCGAGGACGGCGTTGCGGTTCGCCACGAAGTAGTCGAGATGGACGTCCATCCCCTGGATGAGCTGCTCCACCAGGGAGTCGGCGGGGTCGAGCCGCGTCTCGGCGAGCAGTTGCTCCGCCGCCTGCTGGTAGACGGCTGCGAAGAGGGCATGCTTGCTCGGGAAGTGGCGGTAGAGCAGGGCCCGGGAGACGCCGGCCGCTTCGGCGACCTCCTCCATCAACACGTCGGCGTACGGGTGCGCGGCGAAGAGCCGTGCGCCGACGGCGAGGAGTTGGGCGCGGCGGTCGGCAGGGGTCAGCCGCTGGCGGCGAGTCACGCACGAAGTTTAGTTGACATGCGTCTACTAGCGTGCCCACTCTAGTAGACGCATGTCAACTAAGCTCCCCAAGGCGACTCGGAGGGATTGTGGCCAGGGTTCTGCGCATACTCACCCAACTGATGGGCTGGGCCTGCATCGCGATCGGCCTGTTCCACGTGGCACTCGGCAACGCGGCGATCCCCGGCGCCGGTTCCGCGGGCACGACGGTCGACAGTTGGGGCCGGTTCATGGGGGCCAGCTTTGCCGGCTACGGGCTGGCCTGGCTCTGGGCCGCGCGGCAGCGTCCCATCCCGGCTCGGGCGGTGCGATGGCTGGCCGGCGTTTTCCTGCTGGGCGGCGTTGGCCGGCTGCTCTCGCTCGCCATGCACGGCTGGCCGCAGTGGTTCCAGATCGCGCTGGCGGTGATCGAGCTCGGCCTGCCGCCGGTCTTCTTCTGGCTGGCCGACGCGGAGGAGCGGACCCGGCGCAGCGACGTGGCGTCCGTGCCCAACGGGCGTTGATCGTTGTGGCCGCAGCGCGGAACCTCTTCAGCCGGTTGATCGCCCGTTCGACGACGTCGCGAGCGTCGAAGCGTTCGGCGCCGAAGCCGGTGGGCCGTCGAGACGCGGCAGCCGCAGGACGAACCTGGCGCCGCGCGGCGCGTCCTCGGCCTTGAGCGTCCCGCCGTGGCTCAGGGCGATGTCGCGTGAGATGGCCAGGCCCAGCCCGCTGCCGCCGGCGTCGCGGCGGCGCCCGTCCTCGAGGCGGGTGAAGCGCTCGAAGATCCGCTCGCGGTCGGCGGGAGCGATGCCCGCGCCGTCGTCCGCCACCGTCAGCACGGCCTCGCCGCCCGAGGCGGCCACGAAGACGTCCACGGCGCTGCCGGCGTGCCGGACCGCGTTGCCCACCAGGTTGGCGAGCACCCGTACGAGCTGGATGCGGGACCCGCGCACCCAGACCTGCGGGGCCGCGTGGACGCGCACGGGTACGCGGCCCGCACGCGGAGCCTCCTGGCTCACCAGCCGCCCGAGGTCGATCAGCTCCGGCGGCGCCGGGTCCCCGGCGCCCAGCCGCGCGAGCATCAGCAGGTCGCCGACGATGGCGTCGAGCCGGTCGGTGACCGACAGGGCCGAGCGGATGGTCTCGTGCGGATCCACCTCGCCGGGGTGGAGCAGCGCCTCCTCCAGCTGCAGCCGCAGGCCGGCGATCGGGTTCCTGAGCTCGTGCGAGGTGGTGGAGGCGAACCTGCGCTGCTGCGCCACCGCATCGTCGAGCCGGTCCAGGGTCTGGTTGGCGGTACGGACCAGCATGGCGACCTCGTCGTCGGCCGGCGGCACGGGCATCCTCAGGCTGAGATCGCTGACGGTGATCTCGGCCAGGCGCGCGCGGATCGCCTCGAGCGGACGCAGCGTGCGGCCCACCGTTCTCCACGAGCTCCAGGAGACGACGGCCAGGAGGGCGAGTGCCGCCGCCGTGAGCGCGTACTCCAGGTTGTGGCCGCGCAGCAGGGCCGGCTCACGGCGCTCCGCCACGACGACCGGGGCGTCGGCCGCCGTGGTGATGCGGATGGCCACCAGGAGGCGGCGCCCGTCGGTCCGCCGCTGGACGCGGTCGTCGACGGGCGGTCGCAGCGTGCTCAGCGCCGGGCGTCCGCGCGCGGAGCGGCTGGCGGCGAGGACCCGGCCGCGCGGGTCGACCAGCTGGACGAGAGCGATGTCGCCCGAGGTGGGTATCTCCTCGGGGATCGTGCCGGCGCGGGCCGCCGCGCTCCACTGGCTGGCGACCTGTTCGACCCGGTTGAAGGCGTCGTCCTGGACGCGGTAGCGGACCGCCAGCGACGAGGTGACACCCAGCACGGCCAGCGCGATCAGGGCGAGCAGCGACGTGACCACGGTGGAGCGCATCCGGATGGACCGGGGGTGAGAAATCACGGTCGTCGTCTCCTTTTCCGTCATGTCGACGGTAAGGGGGGACGATGCCGGGGAGGGTGGGCGTGTGACCCCCAGGAATCCCGTACACCTGGATGAGTGCCGACGGGCGCGGCGATGTGGCGGCAGCCTGGTAGTGACACACCCACCCCGACTCCCAAATCCCGACATATCGTAATGAAATGGACAGCCGTACGTTGTTGGGCGAGTTCCTCCGCGCACGCAGGGAGATCACCACGCCCGCGCAGGCGGGGCTCCTCGATGTCGGCCCGCGCCGGACGCCGGGCCTGCGGCGCGAGGAGGTGGCGATGATGGCCCACGTCAGCACGGATTACTACATCCGCCTCGAACAGGGCAGGGAGCGCAACCCGTCCGAGCGCGTGCTCTCGGCCCTGGCCCGCGTGTTCGGGCTGACGCCCGAGGCCACGGCCCACATGCACGCACTGGCCCATCCCATGCTCCGGACCCGGCGGCCGCCTGCCCGGCGGGTCAGCGCCGACCTGCGTACGCTGATCGGCGGCTGGTCCGGCACGCCCGCGCTGATCTGCGACGGCCTCATGAACGTCCTGGCCGCGAACTCTCTCGCCGACGCCCTGTACGGCGGGTTCGAGGAGCGCGACAACCTGCTCCGCATGATCTTCCTGGATCCCGCCGCCCGCGCGTTCTATCCCGAGTGGGAGAAGTCGGCCCGTTCCAAGGTCGCCCACCTGCGCCTGGTCGCCGGGTCGCAGCTCGACGACCCCCGCCTGGCCGAGCTCGTGGGGGAGCTCTCGGTCAAGAGCCCCGACTTCCGGAGGCTGTGGGCCCGCCACGACGTCTTCCCCAAGGTGGCGGAGATCAAGCACATGCGCCACCGGGAGGTCGGGGAGCTGGAGCTGACCTGCGAGGTCTTCTCGGTGAACGGCTCCGACGGCCTGCAGCTCATCACCCTGCTGGCCCAGCCGGGCAGCCCTTCCGAGGAGGCCCTGAGACTGCTGGGCAGCCTCGCCGCGCCCGTTCGCGGCTGAAGCCGCTTCTCAGCGGCTGTCGCCCCCGCGCAGGAGGGACGCCGCGCGCACCGCGGCGCGGCGGATGCCCGCGTACCCGGTGCAGCGGCACAGGTTCGAGGCGAGGAGCTCGTCGAGCCGCCGCTCGTCTTGGTCCAGCTCCGGCTCCTCGGCCAGCGCGCCGGCGAGCAGCATGAGGAAGCCGGGGGTGCAGAAGCCGCACTGCAGCGCGTGCTCGGCGGCGAACGCCTCCTGCAGCGGGTGCAGCCGGTCGCCGTCGGCCAGCCCCTCGACGGTGCGGATGTCGGCGCCTTCCACCTGAACGGCCAGGGCGAGGCAGGAGCGGACGGCGGTGCCGTCGACCAGCACGGTGCACGAGCCGCACACCCCGTGCTCGCACCCCAGCGTGGTCCCGGTGAGCCCGAGCCGGTCGCGCAGCGCGTCGGCCAGGTTGGTCCGGGGCTCGACATCGAGCCGGTGGGTCCGGCCGTTGACCATGAGTTCGACGTTCATGGGCTCTCCGGGTCCGCACTGCCTGTCGCTCTCCGGATGGCGCGGGCGAGGCAGCGCCGTACCAGAGTGGCGAGCGCGTGCCTGCGGTAGGCGGCCGGCGCGTGCGGCTCGTCGGGCGGGTCGGTCTCGGCGGCGGCCCGCAAGGCGGTCTCCGCCAGCAGCTCGGGCTCCGGGAGCTCGCCGGTCATGAGCCGCTCGGCCCCGACGGCGCGGAGCGGCACGTCCGCCGCGTTCGCCAGGCCGATCCGCACCCAGTCGACGCGGCCGCCGGAGAGCCGCAGCATGACCAGGGCGGCGGCCAGGGCGAAGCTGCCGTGCGTGCGGCGGTGCTCGGCGAACGCCGCGACGGCCCCGGCGGGCGGACGCGGCAGCCGGACGCCGGTGACCAGCTCCTCCGGCAGGCAGGCCGTGGCGAAGGCCCCGCGGAACCACGAGTCCGCGGGCACCGTACGCCCTCCCGCCGGGCCCGCCACCTCGATGCCCGCGCCCATGGCCATGGCCAGCGCGCACCACTCCGACGCCGGATGCGCCCACGCCAGGCTCCCGGCGAAGGTGCCGCGCGCGCGGATGGGCGGGTGGGCGACGTACGGCGCGACCTGGCGGAACAGCTCGGCCAGCGGGTCGTCGAACCGGGCGCGCTCCAGCTGGGCGTGCCGGACCAGCGCGCCGACGTGAACCGAGCCGTCCTCGACCGCGATCTCCGACAGCCCGGGGATGCGGTTGACGTCCACCAGCAGGGCCGGGCGCGCGGTCCGGTAACGCAGCTCGATGAGCAGGCTCTGGCCGCCCGCCAGCACCCGGCTCTCCCGCCCGCGCTCGCCCAGCACGGCCACCGCCTCCGGCACGGAGGCAGGCGCGACGTAGGCGAATTGTGCCGGTTTCATGTCACCCATCCCGGGAATCCGATATCGACGTTGGTACCGAAAGCGGGGGTGTCCAAACATTGCGGTACATCGGGATGCCGCTCGCGCGGCGTGAGGACCGCGACCTGGTCACCGGCCAGGCGCGCAGGGTCGCCGATCTGGACCTCCCCGGCACGCTCGAGCTCGCCTTCACCCGCAGCCCGGTGCCGCACGCGCTGATCCGCGGGGTGGACGTCGCCGCCGCGCTCAAGGAGGAGGGCGTGGCCGGCGCATGGTCCGCCGCCGACCTGCCGTACCTCGCCGCCCGCGACCTGCCCGGCGAGGACGGCCGGACACCGTGGCCGCTGCTCGCCGCCGGCCGCGTCCGCTACCCGGGCGAGGCGCTCGCCGTGGTCGCCGCCGGTACGCGCGCCCAGGCCGAGGACGGCGCCGAATCCGTCCGCCTGGTCCTCGAGCCACTGCCCTTCACCCTCACCCCCGGCACCGACGGCGACGACGTGGTGGTCGAGCGCACCTTCGGCGAGCCGGCCGAGGACGTGTTCGCGACCGCCCCGGTGGTGGTCGAGGCCGCCTACCGAGAGCAGCTCCTGCTCCCCACGTCGCTGGAGCCGAGGGCCGTGCTGGTCGATCCGGGGCGCGACGGCCGTCTCACCGTGTACGCCTCACACCAGGCCCAGCACCGGCTGCGGGACTCGCTCGCCGCGGCGCTCGGGCTCGGCAGGGACCGGATCCGGGTGATCGTCCCGGCCACCGGCGGCGCGTTCGGCGCCAAGAGCCAGACCTACCCGGAGTACGTGGTCGCCGCCCTGCTCGCCGTGCACCTGCGCCGGCCGGTCCGCTGGTGCGAGGACCGCGCCGAGGCCATGCTGGCCGGCCCCCGCGGTCGCGGCCAGACCCAGCGCGTACGGCTGGCGGCCGACGAGGATGGCGTCTTCCTCGCGTACGAGCTCCTGATAGACGCCGGCATCGGCGCGTACCCGCACACAGGGGCATTCGTCCCCGCGATGACCGGAGCCATGAGCACCGGCGCGTACCGCACCCCGAGGGTGCACACCCGGGTCCGTTGCGTGCTCACCAACACCGCCCCGACCACCTCCTACCGCGGCGCGGGACGCCCGGAGGCCGCCTACGCCCTCGAACGGACCGTGGACCGGCTGGCCCGCCGGCTCGGCATGGACCCGGCCGAGCTGCGCCGCCGCAACTTCATCCGCCCCGACCAGTTCCCGTACCTGACGCCGACCGGCCGCACCTACGACTCGGGCGACTACGCCGCCGCGCTCGACCAGGCCCTCGCCGCCGTCGGCTACGACGAGGTCCGCGCCGAGCAGGCCCGCCGGCGCGAGGAGGGCGAGCCGCCGATCGGCGTGGGCATCGCCACATACGTCGAACGCTCGGGCGGGCCGCCGGACAGCGACGAGTTCGGCAGCGTGGAGGCCTGCCCTGACGGCACGTTCGTCGCCCGCGTCGGCTCGACCTCCACCGGGCAGGGCCACTTCACCGCGTTCGCGCAGGTGGTGGCCTCGGTGCTGGACGTCGACATCGACCGGGTCCGCGTCGTCGAGGGCGACACCGGCGAGGTGCCCTACGGCTTCGCCACGTTCGGCAGCCGCTCCATGCAGGTGGGCGGTGCGGCGCTGTGGCGCGCCGCCGAGTCCCTCGTCGCCACCGCCCGCCGCCGCTGCGCCGAGCTCTTCAGGGTGGGGGAGGAAGAGGTCTCGTACGCGGCGGGCCGCCTGGTGGTCGGAGGCGACTCGTGCGCCCAGCTCTCGGAGCCCGGTCATCAGGGCTTCCCGGCGGACGGCTTCACGGCCGGTGTCGCCGCGGGCCCGCTCCCCGGCCTCCCCATCGGCGAACTGGTCGCCCGCACCGGCCCCCTGCGCGCCGACGAGATCGTCGCCCCGCCGCAGGCGTTCCCGTACGGCGCGCACGTCGCCGTCGTGGAGGTGGACCCGGACCTCGGCACCGTCCACGTGCGCCAGGTGGTGGCGGTGGACGACTACGGCGTGGTCGTCAACCCCATGATCGTCAGCGGCCAGACCCACGGCTCGATCGCCCAGGGCCTCGGCCAGGCCCTGTACGAGCAGGCGGTCATAGGCGAGAACGGCCTCCCGTACGCCACGACGCTCCTGGACTACCTCCTCCCGACAGCCGCCGACATGCCCCCGGTCACCCTCCTGGAGACCACCACCCCCAACCCCAACACGCCCCTGGGCGCCAAGGGCGCGGGCGAGGCGGGCTGCATCGGCATCCCACCCGCCATCGTGAACGCCGTCTGCGACGCCTTGGACATCGACCACGTCGACATGCCCCTGACCCCGGCGGCCGTATGGTCAGCCCTTCCGGCAACATCATCGCCCCGGTAATCTTGCGGATCTCTTTGGTCCTGCACCCCCCAAATCCCCAGGAGGTGGAGCCTTGGGCTCCGGCAAGAAGAGGTGGACGGCAGCGTTGCTGGCCACTGCTGTGCTGTCGATCACTGCGGCCTGCGGCGGCGAAGGCGCCGGCGGCGAGATCAAGCTGCGTTTCTCCTACTGGGGCAGCGCCGCACGGCAGAAGATGACGCAAGAGGCGATCAAGAAGTTCGAGGCGAAGAACCCGAACATCGACATCGAGGAGGAGTTCTCCGACTTCGGCAGCTACTACGAGAAGCTGGCCACGAAGGTGGCCGGCGACGAAACGCCTGACGTCATCACCCTCGAGATCCGCGGCCTGCGGGAGTACGCCGACCGCGGCACGCTCGCCAACCTGTCCAGCACCGTCAACACCGCCGACATCGACAGCAAGGTGCTCGGCACCGGTGCCGTCGACGGGAAGCAGTTCGCCATCCCCACCGGTGTCAACGCCTGGTCCCTGGTCGTGGACCCGAAGGCGATCAAGGACGCGGGGCAGCAGTTACCCGACGACACCAGGTGGACCTGGGAAGAGTACGTCGACCTGGCGGCGAGGATCACCGCGGCGACCCATGGCAAGGTCTACGGCACGCAGCAGAGCTTCAACCCGGCCTTCCTGCAGATCTTCGCCGCCCAGCGGGGCGAGTCCTTCTACCAGGGCGACAAGATCGGCGTCTCGCCCAACACGCTCAAGGCGTGGTGGGCCGTCCACCGGAAACTGATCAACACCAAGGGCTCTCCTGACGCCGCCAAGAGCGCTGAGCTCGGTGCCCTGGGCGAGGACCGGTCGCTCTTCGCCACCGGCAACGGCGCGATGGGGATGTGGTGGAGCAACCAGCTCGGCTCGATCAACAAGGCGTCGGGCAAGGAGGTGGACCTGCTGCGGATGCCGAAGCCACAGGGCGCCACCACCGGCGGCATGTTCCTGCAGCCCGCGATGTTCTACACCGCCTCGTCGAAGTCCGAGCACGCGGCCGAGGCCGCCAAGTTCATCGACTTCATGATCAACGACCCGGAGGCGGGTCAGATCATCCTCAGCGACCGCGGCCTGCCGGCCAGCTCCAAGGTGCTGGCGGCGGTCCGGGACAAGCTTCCGGAGACCGACAAGAAGACGCTGGCCTTCCTCGACAGGGTCAAGGACGAGCTCATGGACTCGCCCGCCGCCCCGCCGAAGCACGCCAGCGCCATCGAGGACATCCTCAAGCGGTATACGAACGAGGTCCTTTTCGGCCGGATGACTCCCGACGACGCCGCGAAGAAGCTCATCACGGAGGCCAACGCCCTCATCGCGGGCTAGAGTCCGTGTTTCCGAGGTCCCCGGTAACGCCACAAAAGGGGATGAAGCTTTCCGGGCTCAGTGCCAGGCTGGGCTCGTGAGCGACACGCAAACCGTGGTCCTGGTCGAGGGCACCAGTGACAAGTCGGCCGTCGAAGCGCTGGCCGAGCGCCATGGCCGGGACCTGGCGGCCGAAGGCATCTCCCTTGTGGCGATGGGCGGTGCCACGAACATCGCGGCGTACATCCGCAAGTTCGGCCCTTCCGGTGGCAATTTCCGGCTGGCCGGTCTGTGTGACGTCGGCGAGGAAGGCGACTATCGCAAGGCCCTGGAGCGCGCCGGCCTCGGAGCTGATCTCAGTAGAAGTGATCTGGAGGCGCTCGGATTCTTCGTGTGCGTCGCCGACCTGGAAGACGAATTGATCCGCGCCCTCGGCACCGCCGCGGTTGAGGACGTTGTCGACGCCGAGGGCGAGCTCAGCTCCTTTCGTACGCTCCAGAAACAGCCCGCATGGCGCGGGGGCAGCACTCACGACCAGTTGCGCCGGTTCCTGGGAGCGGGCAGTGGCCGCAAAATCCGCTACTCCGGCCTGCTCGTCGCGGCACTCGATCTCGATCGCGTGCCGCGCCCGCTGGACATGCTGCTCGCCTACCTGTGAGCCGGTCGGAGGTAGCAGCGCTTGCTGAGTCGGGGCGAACCACCGCCACCGGGAGCCGCGTTCGGCACGCTGCCTGCGGATGAGTTCAGCCAGGCGGCTCAGGGTGTGGTTGGACAGTGGAATCGAGGCACGGTAAGTAGCAGCGAAACTCCCGGTTGGGGCATCGGATCTTGGTTGATTGCTGCCTTACCGGGAGCCTCTTCTCTTGCCAACCTGCTCCTGTACGAGCCCGTGACGACCTACGCGATCAGGTTGGAGAGGCCTCAACGCCGACCTACCCCAGCGTCTACCGCTACTGACCTTGCAGATCGGTGTGCTGACCGTCACCGGCAAGGAGCGGCCGGAGTGGGGCGAGGTGTAGCCAATCGCCAGCGACCGCCGTTTCATCCACCGAATCCGCGATCTTGGACGCCAAGCAGCTTTCGGCGTCGGCCAGGCCCGCAACCGCGTTGCCCGCGTCGTGCAGCGCACCGTCCCTTTCGGCCTGGCCGCGCAGACCCTCACAGTCTGCTGGTATGCCCTGCACGGCCGGCACGAGCGCGGCCTGGCCGTCCATGGGGAGGCCCGCCCCTGGTACGCCACCAAGACCGCCATCTCCGCCCCCCGATGCCCACGCCGCCCTCATCGGCCAAATATCGAGCAGGTCGCCCCGACCAGGCAAAACCCGAAGAAATCTTGGACGATCTGCTGGCCTGGGCGGACGCCGCATGACTCTCATTCAGAAGAGCAAAAGTCGAGGTCTATGGGGAAGTCTCTACTATCTGGACGCACCGGGGGCAGGCTCTGCGCGTCCTCGTCGCGAACGGCAGGGACCATCCGCAGGTTGGCAGGGGACGAGCTGGGACGCCGCAGACGCCGAATACCGTGCCGGGCCCTACGGCGTGGAAGACCGTTTCATGACCCGTACCCGACAAGCCGAGAACGAAAAGGTGCTCGGGCTCGCCCGGCTCCGAGGGCAAGGCGCAGAGGAGTAGGTCGTCCCAGTGAACGGACCAGCGGCGGACTCCATTCGGGATGATGGAGGCGTCGTTGTCGAGTTCGAGCAGGGCAAGCGCGCCGCCGCGCAGCACGTCCACTATGGTTCCGCGCTGTCCCACCAGCCAGGCGCTGAACCAGTAGCGTTCGCCGTCACACCACACCACCAGGCCCACCCACACCGACACCAGCGCCAGGCCGTAGCCGTCGTGAACGTCGGCCGGGATTCCTACGCCGATGAGTTCCATGCGAAGTTCTTCGGCGGCAGCGACTGGGGCTATCGAGCAGATGGCCGGCGCCTTGCGCGTGCTCGCTCCGCTCTCGTGCTTGGGCATCGGAACGCCTCTAGAGTGCTCCATGGGTCGCACCTCCCGTGTGCGATCAAGGGACCCGTACAGCGTGTGCGCGCCTGCGGGTCCCGCCTTGTCCAGCCCCCTCATGACATCGCCGAGTCGCCTCCCACCGGCAGTCCGAGTAGGGGAAACTGGGGGAGACGCGTGGGTCCCCGAGCCCCTGAGGTGGATGCGATGGACGGCGTTCCGGCCTGGGCCGCACGGCTACGTGCTGCGAGGCGCGACAAGTTGTGGACGCAGCGGGAGATGGCCAGGCAACTTGCCGAGGCCGCAGATGACCACACCCGCGACCGGCTCCCCGAACGGGAATCGCTGACCCGGATGATCAAGGATTGGGAGGCGGGCAGGCATCAGCCCAAGGATCCGTACCGGGTGCTCTACTGCCGGGTTTTCGGGATGGAAGAAAACGAGCTGTTCGGTACGAACCCTGCTCGTGTCATCCGTGACGCCTCATCTGGCGATGACGAGCTCGGGGCGTTGGAATTGGCCCGCCGAGTGGCTGCCAGCGACGTGGGAGCCGAGACGCTTGAGCGGCTGGAGACGGCCGTCGACGACCTCGCGATGGCCTATCCGGTGACTTCGCCAGCGGAACTGCTTGGACGCATACGCCGACACCTGTCGTATGTCTCCCGGCTTTTCGACGCGAAGACGACGCTCCACGAGCATCGGCGCCTTCTCACGGTGGGTGGCTGGCTTTCGCTTCTTGCCTCCACCTGCCATATCGATCTGCGCCAGTTCCCGGCCGCCACAACGTGGCTGCAGACGGCCTCCCAACTGGCCGACCATGCTGAGCATCCCGAGATCGCGGCATGGTGCCTGGAGACCGAGGCATGGCAGGCGGTCACCACCGGCGACTACCGCCATGCGCTGACCCTGGCGCAGGGGGCTCAGAGGGTCGCACCGCGCGATAGTTCTGTCTACATCCAGGCGACCGCGCAGGAAGGTCGGATATGGGCACGGTTCGGTGCCGGGCCGGAAACCCGTGACGCGCTGCACCGGGTTGACCGCCTGGTGGACCCCTTGCAGATGCCCGCCCATCCAGAACACCACTACCGGTACGACCCCTCCAAGAGGGACGCCTACGTCGCCACGACGCTTTCCTGGCTCGGAGATCCGGCCGCAGAGCGGTACGCCCGGCAGGTGCTGGCCCGCCTGGAGTCCGTCGCGGATGGGCTGGCCCGGCCGCGAAGGGCGGTCACAGCGCGCCTTGATCTCGCTCTGTCCCTGCTGGCCGTCGATCAGCCGGACGAGGCAGGACAGGTTGCACTCACCGCTCTGACGAGTGAGTCGCTTGTCCCGTCCCACCACTGGAGGGCACGCGAAGTGATCAACGCCATCGAAGCACGGCACATCCCCGAAGCAAGAGAGCTCCGTGAGGCGTATCGGGAGTTGCGGAGCCCTCACTAGGCGCCAGACCCGTCCGGCTCGCGTTGACCCCAACAGCAAGCGTCTGGGAAGAGGAAGTTCTCGGCACGCAAGAAGACCACCTTCACCTATGACTGCAGCCGCCTGATGACGTCCGTCACCGACGGGCAGACACGTCGACGTACACCTACGACCCATATGAGCGGCTGCGCACCATCGAGAGCGGCAACAAGACGTGGGAGAAGTTACACCTAGTGGGGGCCGCCCGTTCGAGCCGCGCGGGCCGCTCCCGTGCTCAGGGCCTCCGGCTGTCGGCGAGGACCTGCGCCAGCGCGTGGGAGGTCTGGCGGACCATCCCCGGGTTGGTGTCCCAGTAGTACGCCAGCGCGTTCACGGCCTGGGAGAGCGCCCAGCCACGGCCGCGCAGCCACGACGCGTCGTCGACGCCGAGCTCGTCGCGGAACCGCCGGCGGCTCTCGCCCGCGAACACGTTCCACGCCGGCTGGAGGTCGCAGGCGGGGTCGCCCACGTTGAGCCCGCCGAAGTCGATGACCGCGGACAGGCGGCCGTCGACCACGAGCAGGTTGCCCGGCAGGAGATCCCCGTGCACCCAGACCTCCGCGCCGTCCCAGACGGGGGCGCTGAGCGACTCCTCCCATGAGCGGAGGGCCGTGGGGCCGTCGATGCGGTCGCCGAGCTGAGCGATCGACCGGCGGAAGAACTCGTCCCCTTCAGCGAGCGGACAGCCGCGAGCGCCGCGGGGACGCGGATGCGCGCCGGCCTGGTCGACCTTGCGCAGCGCCTTGATGAACGCTGCCAGATCGACGGCCGCTTGCTCCAGGTCGTGGATGGTGCCGTTGGCGTTCGCGCCGGGCAGCCACTCGTACACCGACCAGGTGAAGGGATAGCCCTCGGCCGGATCTCCCATCGCCAGCTGCACCGGGACGGCGAGCGGCAGGTGCGGCGCCAGCTTCGGCAGCCACCGCGCCTCCATGGCCGCCTGCCCGGTTGCCCAGCCGATGCGCGGCATGCGCACGGACAGGTGGTCGCCGAGTCGGTAGATGTCGTGGTCTGTGCCGTAGGAGTCGACGGGTTCGATCCGCAGGCCGGCCCACTGCGGGAACTGTCCCGCGAGCAGCCGGCGAACGAGCTCGGGGTCGGTATGGATCTCGTCGGCGTGCATCTTCGTCCTGCTCATCGCCGCCCATCCTTGACCGGCCGCGACCGTTACGGCAATGGGTTTTGGGTGGCGGGCGCGCCTCGAAGATGGAATACTTAGAGTGTCCGTTCGAACACGAAGGGAAAGATTCCATGGTCGCCATGATGGAAGAGAAGCACCAGACGGAATCGACCTACGCGAAGCTCACGCGTACAGGGATGACCGCTCGTGAGCTGTTCGATGCCCTACCCCCCATCCCGGATCTCCGGGTTGAGGTCATCGAAGGGAAGATGCTTGTGAGTCCTATGGGCAGTCCAGAGCACGCCTGGATGGCCGTAGAGCTGGATCACGTCCTATGGCCCTTCTATCGAGAGCGAGGATGGCGGGGAGCCCCCGGCGGCCTGAACATCTGCATCGAAGGTCCCCGAGATTCTTGCGCGCCCGACTTCGTCCTCGTGCCGCCTGATTGCCCTCGGTGGGGCGTGGGAGAGTTGCTATCGTCCGGGGTGGTAATGGCTGCCGAGGTCGTCTCTTCCGGCAGCGTCTACGCAGACCGCGTGGAGAAGCGACGAACCTACGCTTTGGGCAGGGTGCCCGTCTACCTGCTGATCGATCCGATCGCCGACGAGCCGAGCGTGACCGTGTTCAGCGAGATCAAAGATGGCGCCTATCAGCTGATGACCACCGTGACCATCGGATCACCGATCAGACTGCCTGCCCCCGTCGACTTCGAGCTGGACACCTCGATCTTCAAGATGTGACCTTCAGGGCGGCCTCCAGCAGGAGGGTGCCCGCGCCCAGTAGCGCCGCGTCCCGCCCCGCCCGCGCCGGGGCGATCTCCAGGTCCCTCGTCGCCAGCGGCAGGCAGCGTTCCCAGACCGCCGCCCGGATCGACGTGATCAGCGGTTCCGCCGCCGACAGGCTCCCGCCCACCGCCACCACGTCCGGGTTGAAGAAGTTCACCAGGACGGTGAGGACCTCGCCGATGCGGCGGCCGGCGGTGCGGACCAGGCTGGTGGCCTCCGGGACGGCGTCGTCGACCAGGGTGACGATGTCCGCCGTGCGGGTCACCTCGATGCCGGACTCCTGCAGGGCCGCCATCAGCGCGGCGCCGCTCGCGTACGCCTCCAGGCAGTCCGGATGGCCGCAGGCGCACACGATCGAGGAGTCCGAGCGGACCCGCACGTGGCTGATGTCGCCGGCCGCCCCCCGGCCCCGGTGCAGCCGGCCGTTGACGATGACGCCGCAGCCGATGCCCGTGCCGGCCTTGACGACCATGAGGTTCTCGCTGCCGGGCCACCATCTCGCCTCGCCCGCCGCCATCAGGTTGGCGTCGTTCTCCACGAGGACCGGCAGGTCGTAGCGGGCGGCCAGGTGGTCGGCCACCGGGAAGCCGTTCCAGCCCGGCATGCGGGACGGGGTCACCACGCGCTGGCCGGCCGGGTCCACCGGGCCCGGGATGCCGGTGCCCACCCCCCTGAGCGGGACGGAAGGGGGTACGTGGGCGGCCAGCAGCTCGTCGAACGCGTCCGCGATGCGGTCCAGGGTGGCCTGCGGGCCGTCGGCTATCTCGCAGCCGCGCTCCTCGATCACGAGCGGCGCGCCACTGAGGTCCAGGAGGCCGAGCCGTACGTGGTGGGCGCCCAGATCGGCGACGGCCAGGACGCCGGCGCCGGGGGAGAGGCGCAGGCGGCGGGGGCGGCGGCCGCCCCGCGAGGTGCCCGAACCCTCCTCGGCGAGCAGGCCCGCGTCGATGAGCTCCTCCACGCGCAGCGACACGCTGGACGCGGCCAGGCCGGATAAGCGGGCGAGTTCGGCGCGTGACTCGGCCTTGCCGGTGGCGACGAGTCGCAGCAGGTCGCCCTGTGCCCCCTGCACGGGCAGCCGCTGATTCATGTGAGATACCTACCATGTCCAGACTTACGACGACAACGTATTGACTTGCTACGAAATCTCCCACTACGGTCCGGCTTATCTTCGAAATCGAAGGAAGTGACCGTTCATGAAGAGGCTTGTCGCCGTCGCCGCCATCTCGCTCTTAGGGCTGGCGGCCTGTGGTGAGTCGAGTAGCCCCGCCGTGCCGGGGGAGTCGTCCCAGAAGGGCGGCGACGTGCTGGCCAAGGCGCCCGTCGCGGCGGCGGCCGACATCCTGCCCGGCTCCACCATGGAGAAGATCAAGCAGCGCGGCGAGCTCCTCGTGGGCGGCTCGCTGGACGCGCCCCTGCTCTCCCAGCAGAACCCCGTCACCGGCCAGGTCGAGGGGTTCGACGCGGACATGGGCAAGGCGCTGGCCAAGTACATCCTGGGCGAGCCCAAGGTGAAGATCGTCAACTCGGCGTCGGAGACCCGCGAGGCGCTGCTGGCCAACGGCACCGTGGACGTGGTGTTCCAGACGTACACGATCACGGAGGAACGGGCCAAGCAGGTCGCGTTCGCCGGCCCGTACTACACCTCGGGGCTCACCATCGCCGTGAAGAAGGGCACCTCGGGCATCACCAAGCCGGAGGACCTGAACGGCAAGAAGGTCCTGGCGGGCGCGAACACCCCGGCCATCCCGGCGATCAAGAAGATGGCGCCGCAGGCGGAGATCATCACGTTCGGCAGCGACCCCGAGTGCATCCAGGCGCTCAAGCAGGATCGGGGCGTGGCCTACGTGCAGGACGAGACGCTGCTGATCGCGGACGCCCAGAAGGACCCGTCGATCCAGATCGTCACCAAGCCGTTCACCGTGGACCCGTACGGCATCGGGCTCAAGCACGGTGACGACCAGTTCAAGAAGTTCGTCAACGACTGGCTGAAGAAGACCCAGGATGCCGGGGTCTGGCAGGAGATCTGGAAGAAGTCCATCGGCACCGTCGTGACCGGCGAGCCTCCCCAGCCGCCGCAGATCGGCTCCGTGCCGGGGTCCTGATGTCCGTGCTCCTCGATCACCTGCCCGAGCTGTGGCAGGGGCTGATCGTGACGTTCCAGCTCACCGCCGCGTCGTTCGCCGGCGCGGCGGTGCTGGGAGTGGTCGTGTGCGCCCTGCGCGTCAGCCCGGTACGGGTGCTGCGCGCCATCGGCACGGCGTACGTGGAGGCGTTCCAGAACCTGCCGCTCCTGGTGCTGCTCGTCCTGTCCTTCTTCGGCCTGCCGGAGATCGGCATCAAGGCCGAGCCGCTGGTCACGGCCATCGTGGTCATCGCCGTGTACGAGGCCGCGTACGTTGGTGAGGCCCTGCGCTCCGGCGTGAACTCGGTGGGCAAGGGCCAGGGCGAGGCGGCGCGGGCCATCGGGCTGACGTTCAGCCAGTCGCTGCGGCACGTCATCCTGCCGCAGGCGCTGCGCACGGTCGTCCAGCCGCTCGGCAACATCTTCATCGCGACCGCCATGAACACCGCGCTCGCCGCCGCCGTGGGCGTCGTCGACCTGACGGCCGCCGCCAACCGGGTGAACCTCGTCGAGGCGCAGCCCATCCCGATCTTCGTGGGGGCAGGTGTGGCGTACGCGCTGATCGCCGCGGCGGCGGGGTTCGTCACCGGCAGGCTCGAACGCAGGCTGGTGGTCCTCCGATGAGCGTCCTCTTCGACGAGCCCGGCCCCAAGGCGCGCCGGCGCATCCGTGTCGCGACCGTGCTGGGCACGCTGGCCGCCGTCGCGCTCGCCGTGCTGGCGGTGCGGCAGTTCGCGGCGAACGGGCAGCTCGACGCCGCCCGCTGGCAGCCGTACGCGACCTGGCCCATGTGGCGATATCTCCTGACAGGTCTGTGGTCCACGTTCCTGGCGGCGGTCGTCTCGGCGGCGCTGTCCATGGCGTTCGGCCTGCTCCTGGCCCTCGGACGGCTCTCCGACCGGCGCTGGCTGCGCCTCCCGTCGGCCGTGTACGTGGAGGTCGTCAGAGTCATTCCGGCGCTGCTGCTGGTGTACGTGGTGCTGTTCGCACTGCCGCGCTACGGCCTGGACCTGCCGCTGTTCTGGAAGCTGTGCGTGCCCCTGACGGCGTCGAACGCCGCCGCGTTCGCCGAGATCTTCCGCGCCGGCATCAACTCCGTCGAACGCGGCCAGACCGAGGCGGGCCTGGCCATCGGGCTCACCCGGCTCCAGACGATGCGCCTCATCGTGCTGCCGCAGGCGGCCCGCCGCGTGCTGCCGTCGATCGTCAGCCAGTCCGTCGGCCTGCTCAAGGACACCTCGCTGGGCTTCGTCGTCAGCTACGGCGAGCTGCTCTACAGCGGCAAGGTCCTGGCCGCCTACAACGGACTGCTCATCCAGACGTACCTCGTCGTCGCGCTGGTCTACCTGGTGGTCAACGCGTCGCTGTCCAAGCTGGCCCGCACGCTGGAGTCCCGCCAGTCAGTCTCACTGAGAAGGAGAGCCGCACGTGCCTGACTACGCCGTGCTAGCCGAGGTCGTCCGCTCCGGCTTCGTCGAGAGCGTCCACTACGGCAGCGCCGTCGGCCTGGACCCGTCCGGGCGCGCCGAGGTGGCACTGGGGAAGGTGGAGGCGCCGGTGCTGCCGCGCTCGTCCGCCAAGCCGTTCCAGGCCCTGGCCTGCCTCACCGCGGGCGCGGCACTGGCCGGGCCGCGGCTGGCCATCGCCGCGGGCAGCCACACGGGCGAGGACTTCCACGTGCGGCTGGTACGCGAGATCCTCGAGGACTACGGCCTGGACTTCGGCGCGCTGGCCTGCCCGCCGTCGTGGCCGGAGGACACCTCCACCATGTACGGGCTCGTCAGGCAGGGTGCGGAGCCCTCCCGCGAGCGCATGAACTGCTCCGGCAAGCACGCCGCCATGCTCGCCGCCGCCGTGGCCAACGACTGGGACGTGGCCGCGTACCTGTCGGCGGATCATCCCCTGCAGCTCCGGGTGCGTTCGGTCACCGAGGAGCTGGCGGGGGAGAAGGCCGCGCACGTGGCGGTGGACGGCTGCGGCGCGCCCCTGTTCGGCCTGTCACTGACCGGCCTGGCACGGGCCGTGCAGTCCCTGGTCCTGGCCGCGCCGGGCACCGCGCCACGCCAGGTGGCCGACGCGATGCGCGCGCACCCCGAGTACGTGGGCGGGAGCGGCCACCAGAACACCGAGCTGATGCGGGCCCTCCCGGGCGCCCTGGCCAAGGGCGGCGCCGAGGGGGTGCTGGCGGTGGCCCTGGACTCGGGCCACTCGGTGGCGGTGAAGATCATCGACGGCAGCCCCCGCGCCACCACGGCCATCGCCCTGGCGGTGCTGCGGCGCATGGGCTGCGACGTCACCTCGGCCGCCGCCTTCGAGCGGGTGGACGTGCTGGGCGGCGGCGTCCCGGTGGGCCGGATCGTCGCGAAGACGGAGTGAGGCCGGGCCGCGCCCGTCAGAGCGGGCCGGGTCGCCCGTCAGAGCGGCCCGCCGCAGCCTCCCGTAAGGCCGCTCGTCACAGCGGCCCGCCGCAGCCTTCGGTGAGGCCCTTGGCCGGGCTCTGGCTGGTCTTCTTGGCGGTCGCCGACTTCTTCGGCGACGGCGACAGCGACGGCGATGGCGAGGCCGAAGCCGACGGCGAGGGGGCGGCGGAGGCGGCGACCGCGGAGCCGGCGTGGGCCGAGTCACGGAGCGCCTTGCCCGCGATGTCGCGGATCTTCTCCCAGTCGGGATAGCCGGTGCTGATCAGCGGCGGCACGAACTGCACGCTCGTCACCTTCGCGTTCTTGACCTTCAGCGCCAGCGGCACCAGGTTCTTGAGCATCGACCGCGGGATGTCGGTCCTGATCAGCTCCTTGGTGGCCAGCGCGATCCGGTTGAACCTGGACAGCACCGTCGCCGGATCCGCCTGGTCGAGCAGCGCGCCGAGCACGCAGCGCTGGCGGCGCATCCGGGTGTAGTCGTCGCTGTACGTGCGCGAGCGGGCGTACCACATGGCGTCGGCGCCCTTGAGCTTGCGCGTGCCGGCCTTGACCAGGCCCTCGTTGTACTTGCCGAACACCACGTCCTGCTCGACCGTGATCCGGATGCCGCCGATGGCGTCGATGAGCCGGGCGAACCCCCACATGTTGACCAGGGCGTACCAGTCGACCTTGACCCCGAGGGTGTAGCCGATGGTGTCCATCAGCACCTTGGGGCCCTGGTGCTGCCTGCCGCCGAAGAGCTCCGGGTGCGCGTCGGCGTACTCCCAGACGCTGTTGAGCAGGTCGCTGCGCCCGCCCCCCGGGTCGGCCGGGAGCCGGAAGCCGCCGGGGAACTGCTGCGCCATCGGGGTGCCGGGGCGGAAGCGCACGTTCTCCAGGTTGCGCGGCAGGCTGAACAGCACGGTGTTGCCGGTCCGCACGTCGACGCTGGCCAGGTTCATGCTGTCGGTACGCACGCCGATCCGGTTGTCGTCGGCGTCGCCGCCGAGCAGCAGGATGTTGACCCGCTCCCGCCCCGCCCACGGGTCCTCCGGCTTCTCCCCGGCGGCCGCGGCGGAGGACGGCGCGTCGGACGGCGTCTCCTGGAAGATGTCGTTGAGCGTCTGCCGCGAGGTCCACACGGCCTGCGCGGTCCAGCCGAACGGGAGCACCATCACGACGGCGAGCAGCCCCGCCAGCGTGCCGCTGAGGATCTGCCCGGACTGCGGCAGCCGCCCGGGGCGCAGAACGACGAACGAGTGCACGATCAGGGCGAACCACGCCATCCCCAGCACGGCGGCACCCACCATGATCGCCGTCAGCCAGGAGTTCTCGGTCAGCGAGCCGATCAGGTTGTCGGTCGTCAGGCCGAGCGCGAGCAGTGCCAGCAGTCCGACGATGTGGCAGGAGAGCAGCACCAGCCCGGTCTTGCGCCAACCGGCACGCAGATGGGCGGCCCCGGGCGCCAGTGCCGCCAGCACCAGCCAGCCGAGGACCGCTCCGGCACTCGCCGGTTCCTTTGCCTGCCGCACGCCTTCCCCGTTTCCCCGAACCCCACGCAAAATCCCGAACCCCATGGAGGTGCCTACCGTAGGCCTCAATTGAGGCGGCAGCCTACGCACCGAATACGAAATATGTCTTTATCGGAGCATGAACATCAGTAGCCAAACAGACAGCATTGAGGTCGTGCGAGGTCGCCGACGGGATCGCCATCGTCACATTCAATCGCCACGAGCGGCTCGACGCCCTCACCTTTACGATGCGCGGGCGATCAACGGCCGAAAGTGAGCAATGGTGTGCCGCCCGATGTCCCGTCATGGCCGGACAATCTCTAGGGTGTCTAACATGTACGAGATCACCGTGCTGAACATGCCGGACGACTTCGAGGGCGAGGTCGTCGCGACGCTGGTCGCCAGGACGGCCGGATCCCGCAGGGCGGTGCTCTACCTGCACGGGTTCACCGACTACTTCTTCCAGGACCACCTGGCCGACCACTACGTCCAGCGCGGCATCGACTTCTACGCGCTCGACCTGCGCAAGTACGGCCGCTCGTTACTGCCGCACCAGACCAGGGGCCTGATCAGGAGCGTCACCGACTACTTCCCCGAGATCGACGAGGCCGTCCGCCTCATCCGGCAGGAGCACGACGAGCTGACGATCAACGCCCACTCCACCGGCGGTCTCGTCGCCTCCCTGTGGGCGGACCGGGTCCGCGGCCGGGGCCTGGTGGACGGGCTGGTGCTCAACAGCCCGTTCTTCGACCTGAACGTGCCCGCCCCGCTCCGCCTGGCCGCCGACCTGCTCAAGACGCCGCTGTCGTACACGAAGCGGGCGCTCCCGCTGGGCATCAGCACGGCTTACGGGCAGACGCTGCACCGCAGCGAGGGCGGCGAGTGGGACTACGACCTGACGCTCAAGCCCCTGGAGGGCTTCTCGGTGCACGCCATGTGGCTGGCCGCCATCCGCAGGGCGCAGCGGCGGCTGCACGCGGGGCTCGCGGTGGACGTGCCCGTGCTCGTGCTCGCCTCCACCAACGGGCTGCGCGTACGCGACTTCGTACCGGAGGCCCGCTCGGCCGACATCGTGCTCGATCCGCGGCAGATCGCCCGCTGGGCCACCTCGGTGGGCCCGCACGTCACCTGCGTGCGCATCCCGGACGGCGTACACGATCTCGTGCTGTCGGCGGAGCCGGTGCGCAAGCAGGTCTTCGCCGAGCTGGACCGCTGGATGAACGCGTACCTCGGTCCGCGTTCGGCGGACCAGGACAGGTAGCGGAGTCTGCATCGTTGCGCATATGAGGCACTGCCAAGCCGTACCCAGGGATTTGTCATGGAATTTCGGATTATGGGGGCATTGTCGGTACGTGACGGCGCCGAGGATCGCACCCCCATCGCTCCGAAGCACCGTGACCTGCTGGCGATGTTCGTGCTCAACGCCCGCCGCCCGCTCACCGTCGAGCGGCTGCGACAGCTGCTGTGGCCACTGGAGGAGGGCGACCGGTCAGACTCGCTGATCCGCGGCTACATCGGCCGGCTCCGGCAGCTGATCGGCAAGGACGTCATCACCACCGTATCCGGCACGTACACGCTGGCCGTCCACGACGATCAGCTCGACGTCGGTCGCTTCCGCCGGCTCATACAGGAGGGGCTGTCCGGGCATGACAGCGGGAAGCTGCGGGAGGCGCTGGGCCTGTGGCGCGGGCCGGTACTGGCGGACGTGGATCCTGACGCGAGGCGCTGGGCCGAGACCGGGCGGCTGCGCGAGGAGCTCGAAGAGCTTCGCCTGCTCGCCCTGGAGCGCCGGATCGAGCTCGACCTGGACGCGGGCCGGCACCGCGAGCTGCTGTCCGAGCTGCGGGGGCTGGTCGCGCAGCACCCGCTCTGGCAGCGTTTCCGCGGCCAGTTCATGCTGGCGCTCTATCGCAGCGGGCGGCGCGTGGAGGCGCTGGCCGCGTACACGGCGCTGCGCGACGAGCTCGACGGCGGGCACGCCATCGAGCCCGACCCCGAGCTGCAGCTGCTCTATCACCGCATGCTGCACGACGACGTCATGCTCCACGTCTCCGCGGGCCCGCCGGTGCTGTTGCCGCGGGACGTCACCCACTTCACCGGCCGCGCCGACCTGCTCGACCAGGTGTTATCCGGCCTGGTCGTCGTGCACGGCCCGGCCGGGGTGGGCAAGTCGGCGCTCGCCATACGCGCCGCCTGGCGGCACAGGGAGCGCTTCCCCGACGGGATCCTGTACGCGGACCTGCGCGAGTCCACCCGGCCCGGCGCGATCCTGGAGGACTTCCTGCGCTGGCTCGGCTGCCCGGCCCAGGCGGTGCCGGCATCGGAGGGCCAGCGGCAGCGGCTGCTACGCACGTACACCGCCAACCGCCGCATGCTCGTCGTGCTGGACGACGCCGCCGACGAGTCCCAGGTACGGCCGCTGCTCACCTCATGCCCCACCGTGATCACCAGCCGGTCGGCGCTCGGCGGGCTGACCGGCGCCGTACGGCTGCCGCTGGGCGTCCTGGACGACGACGAGGCCCGTGACCTGCTCGTCAAGCTCATCGGCGAGGAACGGGCGGACGACGGCGGGGTGCGGGAGCTGGTGCGGTTCTGCGGCGGGCTGCCCATCGCGCTGCGCATCGCCGGATCCCGCCTGGCCACCAGACCAGGCTGGACCCCTGGCTACTTCGCGGGCCTGCTGGAGGACGAGCGCGGGCGGCTGGACCGCCTTCACTCGGGCGACCAGACGATCCGCAGCGTGTACGCGGCGGGCTACGAGGGCCTGCCCACGCCGGCGCGCCGCATGGTGCGGCTGCTGGGCGCGCTGTCGGCCCCCGACGTCGCCGACTGGGCCGCCCAGGTCTTCGGTGACCAGGCCGACGTGCTCGTGGACGCCGGCCTGCTGGAGGCGCACACCGTGGATGCGGCAGGCCAGGTCCGCCACCGCATGCACGACCTGACTCGGCTCTACGCCCGCGAGCGGCTGGTGGAGGAGGAGGGCGTGCATGCGGTACGGGACGCGCTCGCGCGGCTCCAGGCCGTCGTGATCGCCCGGGTGCAGGCGTCCCGGTTCCCACTGGTCTCCGGTGAGCCGACCATGCGCACCTTCGTGACCAGGGACATCAAGGAGTCGGTCGAGTGGCTCGTCGCCGAGCGCGGGTTCCTCGCCGCCCTGGTCGGCGACCTGTACGGGGCCGGGCTCGACGAGGGCGCGTGGCGGCTCGCGCATCTGCTGGGCCCGTTCCTGGAACGACGGCGCTTCCTGGACGACTGGCGGTCGGTCGCCGAGACCGGCCTCGCGGCGGCGCGGCGCACGGGTGACGCTCGCGCCGAGGCCCTGCTCCTGCGCGACCAGGGCGACCTGTGCCGGGCCGAGGGCCGGTGGGCGGAGGCGCTGGATCTGCTCACCCGGGCGCTCGGGACGTTCACGAGCCTCGGTACGTTCAGCGGCAAGGAGGCCGCGCAGGTCCGGCGCAGGATCGGCCAGGCGTACCTGGAACAGGGCCGTCTGGACGAGGCAGAACGCCAGCTGACCTCCTCTCTGCATGTCTTCAGCGGCGGGAGGGCCCGCGCCGAGGCGCAGCAGGCGCTTGGCGCGGTGCTGCGGCGGGCCGACCGCCCCGACGAGGCGGCCGACCGGCTCGCCGCCGCCGCGGGCTTCTTCGACGCTGTGGGCGACCGGCACCGGCACGCCGACACCCTGCTGGAGCTGGCCGCGGCACGGCTGGCGCAACGGCGGGTGCCCGACGCCAGGGACTGCGCGCAGCGGGCCAGGTCCATCGCCGTACGGCTCGGCGACCGGCTGCTGGACGCGCACGCGCTGCTGGCGCTGGCCCGGGTCAACCGGGCTGAGGGCGACCGCGACGCGGCGCGCAAGCTGGCCGAGGACGCGTTCAAGATCTTCGACGGCATCGCCGACGAACCCGGCAGGGCGACCGCGCTGGACCTACTCGCCGCCCTGATGTGACGCCCTGGTGTGATGCCCTGGTGTGACGGCCTGCTCTGACGGCTCAACACCGCCTCAACACGGCCTCAACAACACCCGCACTAGCTTCCTCTCATCAGTCCAATGGACCCATGAGAGAGGAAGATCACGATGGCGTTCATCACCTTCCGCACCTCGATCGCCGCCCTCGCTGTCGCCGGGGCCGCAACAACCGGTCTCGCCGCCCTGCCTGCCGTCGCGGCTGCTTCGGAGGCGACCTCGGCGTCCGCGATGGCCACCGCCTCCGGCTCCTGCAGCAAGGGCGGCGCGTACATCAACTTCGCCGCGCACTACCACAACAGCAGCCGGTACCACGTCTTCACCAAGTTCTCCTGGACGATCGCCGGCAGCGGTGTGCGCAACAAGAACAACGTCGAGTTCCGGGTGAAGCACGACAACCGCCTCGGCCATGACCCGATCTACTGGACCTGGAAGTCCCCGGACAACATCCGCAAGGGGTACTCCGAGGTCAACTCCGGCACGAGCAACGGCGGGAACCCGGTCCCGAGGAGCGGCATCAGGGTGCCGAAGAACAAGGCGGCGTACGTGGAGTTCAAGGCCGTCTTCGACAAGAGGGGCACCGACCCGCGCTGCGCCGGTCACACGCGCAACGTCTGAGCCCGTTCGCTGAGGCAGGGGCCGTGTCCTCCAGGGCGCGGCCCCGGCCGGTCGAGGGAGGTTCTCATGAGTCGTCGTCGGGTGGCGCTCGCCGGTCTCATGGTCGCGGCGATTCTCGCCGGTGGCTGTGCCGCCGTGGAGCCGGCCCGTCCGTCCGCTCAGCCGTCGCCTGCCCCGTACGGGACCGACCCGGTGATCGTCGCGGTCTCGTCCGATGGTGTGGTGGTGGCGGATCCCGGCAGCGGATCGTACCGGGGCTACTCCTCGCGCGGGGAGCTGCGCTGGACGGACCGGGAAGCGTACCGCCAGGACGCGGAGGCCGTCTGCGCGGCGCGCTGCCCTGACGCCGTGCTGTCCGCGCCCGCGGGCGACGTGCCGACCTGGCAGCGGCCGATGGGGCGCGCCGCGCTGGTGGGCGGTGCGGGGAAGCGGGTGCTCAGCGTACGGGGGCCGTCGGACGCCGTGCTGGCCGAAAGCGCGCCGGGGAAGCGCGGTTGGCTCACCCTGCTCAGGAACGGCGTGAAACGAACGCGGGTCCCGATCTCCAGCGTGGCGGGGCTCCTCTGGGTGGAGGACCCGGCGCGGTCGGCCGCCCTCATCGCGTACGACGACCCGGACGTCGCGGGGGCCGACATCCGCTGGTTCCGGCGCGACCGGCACGGCTGGCGGCCGACTGGACGCACGGCGCCCGCGGCGGGCGTGTGGGGGGCCTGCCTATCGGACGGCGGCGACCTGACCGTGCTCACCGGCCCCAGCGCAGGGATGGTGGTGAACGGCCGCACAGTGCCGCTCCGGACCGACCTGAGGGTCGCCGCCGAGTGCGCGGCGGGCCGGGACAGCGCGGTCGTGCTGGACCGCTGGGTGGACGAGCGGGGCGTGCGGCACACGGCCGTCCGGGGTGTCGGTGTGGACGGGCGTCAGATCTGGGCCAGGGAGTTCGCCACTGAGGTGACGGTCGCCGCCGATCCGGACGGTCGCCGGTTCGCGCTGGTTCACGATGGGACGGCGGAGATCGTCGATGCGCGGGGACGTACGACATCACGGTTCGGCGGGGTGGTGGCCGCCGCGTTCGTGAGGAAGGGCGAGCTCGTCACCTTGGACGCAGGAGCACGGCCTGGACGTCTCACACTTGAATGAGTGGATCAGTACCGTATGGAGCATGGTTGCCCCTCTTGCCGCTGAGGATCCTCCGCGTCTGGGTGAGTTCGAGCTGCTGGGCCGGCTCGGTGAGGGCGGCCAGGGGATCGTCTACCTGGCCCGCGATCCAGTGGGGCAGCGGGTGGCGGTGAAGGTGCTGATCAGGGCCGATGCCGAGGCCCGCGCCCGGCTGGCGCGCGAGCTGGCCGCGGTGGAGAGCGTGGCGCCCTTCTGCACCGCCCGCGTGCTCACGGCCGTGCCGGACGCGCCGCGGCCGTACGTGGTGAGCGAGTTCGTGGACGGGCCGACGCTGGCGGAACGGGTGCACGAGCACGGCCCCCTGCACGGCGGCGAGCTGGAACGGCTGGCCGTCGGCACCACGACGGCCCTGGCCGCCATCCACGCGGCCGGCGTCGTGCACCGCGACTTCAAACCGAGCAACGTGCTGCTCGGCCCGGACGGTCCCCGGGTCGTCGACTTCGGCATCGCCCGCCCGGACGGTGTCACGACCATGACCAGCGGACTCATCGGCACCCCTGCCTACCTCGCGCCCGAACAGCTGAGCGGCGCCCCCGCCTCACCTGCCTCGGACGTCTTCGCCTGGGCGGGCACCATGGTCTTCGCCGCCACCGGCACCTCACCGTTCGCCGCCGCGGGCATCGCGGACGTGCTGAACCGCATCGTCACCCATGAACCGGATCTGTCAGCGGTCCCGCCGCCGTTGCGCGACTCGATCGCCGCCGCCTTGGAGAAGGACCCTTCGCACCGGCCGGCGGCGGGCGAGCTGCTGTCCCGCCTGATCGACCCGGTCTCCGGTGGCCGCGGCCGGTCGATCGTGGAGCTCACCAGCCTGGGCAGCCGCCTCGCCGCCGAACCGGCCGACGATCGGGGAACGTCGGACGCGGCCGGCGGCCGGGATCCTGCCGGGGCGGCCGGTCGTGGGGACACGGCGGGACCGGCCGGTCGTGGGGACACGGCGGGACCGGCCGGTCGTGGGGACACGGCGGGACCGGCCGGGGAGCCGACGGCCCCGCCCTCCTCACGGGCCCCGGTGCTCATCGGGTGGACCGCTGGGCGGGGCCGCCGCGCCGCACTCGCCGTGGCGGCGGCGCTGGTCGCGGTCGTGGTGGGGGCGGTCGCCTGGTTGCGGCCGTTCGGCGGGACGGGGTCCCAGGCGTCTTCAGGCACCGGTGAGCCGGGCTCCTCGGCCGCCTCACGTCCCGGCACTTCCCCCGGCACCTCCGCCGAGCCCCCATCGGCCGCACCATCGGCCGCACCATCGGCCGCACCGTCGGGCTCACGGGAGGTCTCGTCCAGCGGGCCGGCGAGTCCGGGCGCGTCGGCGGTCCCGAGCGGGGGCCTGCGGGTGTCCGACACGTTCGGGCGCACGGTCAGCACCGGATTCGGTATGACGGACGACGGGGAGCGTCACTGGTCGGTCGGCGTTCCGGCGAGCGGCTACTCGGTGGACGGCGACAAGGGCCGGATCACGACGCCCTCCGGGGTCGCCTCCAGCGCGTACCTGGACGGGGTGAAGGCGACCAGCACCGACCTCAGCTTCACTTTCGCCGCCGACAAGCCCCCCATCGGCGGCGGGATCTACGTGTCCGCCGTGGGACGCAGGATCCCGACAGTGGGGGGTTACCGGGCGCACGTGAGCCTGCGGCCCAACGGCAAGGTCCTGTTCCAGCTGATCCGCTTCGAGGCGGGCCGCAGTGAGATCGACCTCGCACAGCCACTGCGGGTCCCCGGGCTGACAGCGGGCGCGGGCATCCCGATGCGGGTACGCGTCCAGGTGGCCGGCACGTCGCCGACCACGATCCGCGGCAAGGTCTGGGCCACCGGCGCGGCCGAGCCGGACTGGCTGCTCTCCGTCACGGACGCGACCTCCGTACTCCAGGTCCCGGGCGGGACCGGCGTCATGACCTACTTGTCCCGTTGGGCCACCGACGCCCCCGTCACGGTGACCGTGGACGACCTCGCCCTGACCGCAACACCGGGGTGACGTACCTGGTGACCTGCTGAAACGTGACCAGCCGAGCAGGATGTCGCGGGCGGCGGTCCTCCCTACGTCTACCAGGGGAAGGAGAAGAGCCCGTAGTAGGCCGCCGCCACCAGCAGGAGCCCGGTGCCGCCCAGCACGCCCGCCACGGTCACGTGCTGCCAGCGGCTGGGCCGCATGCCCTCACGCAGCGCCGACACGAACGCCGCCACCGCCGTGACCTCCTGGATCAGCATCAGCACGGCCAGCAGCCGCACGACCAGCCAGCCCGCCAGCACGGCCGGCCACGCGCCCGCCTGGTTGACCGAGAACAGCACCAGCAGGGTGATGAACGCCACCACCGACGCCAGCAGGCCCAGGCCGGTCCAGGCCATCCGGCGCAGCCTGCGCCTGATCGGCGGCCACAGCGTGGCGTTGATCTCGGCGCGGACCTGGTCGCGGCCGCGCAGGCGGACGACCATGGCCGCGACCGGCCCCGCCACGTATCCGACGGCGGCCAGGCAGATCGTCAGCCCGAGCATCGTGCCGCCCGCGTACCAGGGGGCGGCCGGCACGTCGCTGGCCTCGAACCGCTGCACCGGCGTTGCCCCCGCCATGTGCAGCGCGGGCCTGGCCGTGCCCGGCAGGCCGGTGATCCAGTTGGCGAGGGTCTCGAGGTAGCCCTTGGTGAAGTCGCCGCCGTTCACCCGCATGGCGTGGTCGCCCTTGGCCATGAACCGGATCGTGTAGTTGTCGTTGCCCGCCTTGTTCAGCCCCTTGAGGAGGGCCTGGGTGGACTCGACGAAGGGGATCGAGGGGTCCATCGTGCCGTAGAACGCCAGGACCGGCTGCTTGACCCCGCTTAATGCGGGCAGCGCGTCGTACCTCAGGAAGTTGAAGCCGACTCCGCCCATCGCCCTGGTCAGCAGGTCGCGGGCGCCGATCGGGGCGTGCAGCCTGAGCAGCTGCTCGTTCAGGGCCCAGGCGACCTGGCGGAGCGGGGAGACGTTGGGGGACGACACCAGGACCACGAACCCCACTGCCGTGCTCTTGGCCGCCGCGACCGGCACCACCCAGCCGCCCTCGCTGACGCCCCACAGGCCGATCCGCGCCGGGTCCACCTCGGGACGCGCGCGCAGGAGCTCCACCATGCGCAGCGCGTCGTCGGCGAGCAGCGAGAAGTCCCGGTGGCGGAAGTCGTAGCCGATCGTGCGCTTGTCGAACGCGAGCGTCGCGACGCCCGCCTTGGCCAGGAACTCCGCCTGCGGCGTGAACTCCGTACGCGACCCGTTGCCCGACCCCGACACGAACACCATCGCCGGATGGCGCCCCGGCGTCAGCGGCACCCGCAGCGTGCCCTCCAGGCGCTGGCCCTCCGCCGCGACGGAGATCTCCTCCCTGCGGATCGGAGCGACTGCCACCACCGGCCGCAGCTCGCCGGGCGGCTGCGCCGGAACGGACCGGAAGGTGGGGTCCACCTTGAGCGGCGGCGGATCGAACGCGGGTGGCAGGACATATCCGACCGTCGCAAGAGCCACCAACACCAGGCCGGCGGCGACGCTCAAGGTGCCACGGCCAGTGCGCATCGGCCTCCCCATGTGCGTTGGTTTGCCCGCCGATCTTCTAGCCTACTCCCGGCCTCTGAGACAGGTGAGGCCTTATTTGTCGGTGAGACCTGTTAGCTTCCTGCGACATGCGGATCGTGCACACCTCCGACTGGCACCTCGGGCGCTCGTTCCACCGCGAGAGCCTGCTGCCCGGGCAGGCGGCGTTCGTCGATCACCTGGTGGAGACGGTGCGGTCCGAGCGGGTCGACGTCGTGGCGGTCGCGGGCGACGTCTACGACCGGGCGCTGCCGCCGGTCGACGCGGTGGCGCTGCTGGATGAGGCGCTCGCGCGGCTGCGCGCGGCCGGGGCGCGGGTGGTGCTGATCAGCGGCAACCACGACTCGGCGCTGCGGCTGCGCTTCGGCTCGGCGCTGTTCGAGGCCGCCGGGGTGCACGTGCGCACCTCGCCGGACCTTGCCTGGGAGCCGGTGCTGGTGGACGACGTGGCCTTCTACGGCATCCCCTACCTCGAGCCCGAGCTGGTCCGCGCCGCCTGGGAGCTGCCCGATCGCAGCCACACGGCGGCGCTGACGTACGCGATGGACCGCGTCAGGGCCGACGCCGTACGTCGTCGCGCCTCGGTGGTGCTGTCGCACTGCTTCGTCACCGGCGGGCAGGCCAGCGACAGCGAGCGCGACATCAGCGTGGGCGGGGTGGCGCACGTTCCGCTGCCGGTCTTCGACGGGGTGTCGTACGTCGCGCTGGGGCACCTGCACGGGCGGCAGCGGATGTCGGAGACCGTGCGTTACTCGGGCTCGCCGCTGGCCTACTCGTTCTCGGAGGTCGGGCAGGTCAAGGGGTCGTGGCTGGTGACCCTCGGCTCCGCCGAGCCCGAGTTCGTGCCCGCTCCCGTGCCACGTCCCGTCGGGCGGTTGCGCGGAGAGCTCGAGGAGCTGCTGACAAATGCGAAATATGCCTCTTTCGAGGATCATTGGCTGCAGGTGATCCTCACCGACGCCGTCCGCCCCAAATCCGCCATGGACCGACTCCGCGCCCGTTTCCCCCACACTCTCGCCCTCTCCTTCGACCCGGTCGGCGCGGCTCCGGCCGCCCAGCCCGTACGCCTCAGCGGGCGGCCCGAGGCGGAGGTCGCCCTCGATTTCGTCAGGGAAGTACGCGGCGAGCCTGCCGCACCTGAGGAGGAAGACCTGCTAAGACAGGCCATCGAGGCGTCGAGGGTGAAGGAGACGATGGCGTAGATGCGGCCGCACCGGCTCTCGCTGACGGCGTTCGGGTCCTTTCCCGGCTCCGAGACGGTCGACTTCGACGCGCTGGCCGAGGCGGGCCTGTTCCTGGTCCACGGGCCCACGGGGGCGGGCAAGACCACGATCCTCGACGCGCTCTGCTTCGCCCTCTACGGCCAGGTGCCCGGGCAGCGCAACAGCGCCCGCAGCCTCCGCTGCGACCACGCCCCGCCCACGGCCGGGCCCTCGGTCACGCTGGAGGTGTCCATCCGCGGCCGCTTACTCCGCATCCAGCGCTCACCGGCCTGGCACCGGCCCAAGCTGCGCGGGACCGGTTTCACGGAGGAGAAGTCCAAGGTCGTCGTCTCGGAGTGGCACGGGTCCGACTGGCAGGGGCTGACGACCCGGCTCGACGAGGCGGGCGACCTGGTGGGCGGGCTGCTGGGCATGAACGCCGACCAGTTCTGCCAGGTGGCGATGCTGCCCCAGGGCGACTTCGCCAAGTTCCTGCGCGCGGACGGGGACGATCGGGCCAAGCTGCTCGAGCGGCTGTTCACGGTGAAGGTCTTCACCCAGGCGGAGTCGTGGCTGGCCGAGCACCGGAAACTGGCGTGGCGGGAGGCGCAGGAGCTGCGGCAGGAGGTGGACTTCGCCATCAAGCGGGTGGAGGAAGCGGCGGGCGACGACCTGCACGCGGCCATCGCCTCGCCGATGGTGGTCGACGGTCCTGTCGCGTCGCCGGTGGCGGCCGACGGTCCCATCGCGTCGCCGGTGGCCGCCGACGACGATCTGCGCGCAGCCGTCGCGTCGGCGATGGCAGTCGACGACCCGTCCGCCGTCGCCCCTGCCCTCTTCGACCTGTCCCCGGCCTCGTACACTCCGGGCACACGCACCCCCGGGAGGGCACACGACAAGCCCGACGCGGGCGAGCCGGCCCGGGGCGTGGCCGACGTCGGCGTGCCCGCCCCGGATGCGGACCCCCTGCGCTGGGCGGGCGCGCTGCTCGACGCGGCGCGGGCTGTCGTGCAGCGGGCGGGCGAGGAGCAGGAGACGGCCGGGCGGGCGCTGCGTTCGGCGCGGATGCGGTTCGAGCAGGCCGCCGCCCTCGCCGACCGGCAGCGCCGTCACGCCGAGGCGCTCACCCTGCGCCGTACCCTCGACGAGCGGGCGGACGAGCGGGCCGACCTGCAGGCGATCCTCGACGACGCCGCCAGGGCCGACCGCGTGCTACCCCTGGTCACGGCGGCCAGGCAACGCTCGGAGGCCGCCACCAAGGCCCGCACCCTCGCCGCCGACGCCCTCGCCCGAGCGCGCCCCCTCTTGGCCCGACAGGCCGCCGACGCCACCGGCCCCTCGGAGGGCGGTTCCCGGGCGGTGGCGGGGCGCGACGTCGGCCCCTGGAAGGGCGGTTCCGGGGCGGTGGCGGGGCGCGACATCGGCCCCTGGGAGGGCGGTTCCGAGGCGGTGGCCGACCGTGACACCGGCCCTTCCGCGGGTGACTCCTCGGGCGCCGGTGCCCGGGCGGTGGCCGGCCCCTCGGCAGGCGGTCCTACGGCGGTTGAGCTCGCCGCGTTGGAGCGGGAGCGGCAGGCGGAGATCGCCCGCTTGTCGGAGCTGCTCACCGAAGAGGCCAGGCTGTCGGTGGTCCGGCGCGACCTGCTGCGTGTCGAGGAGGAACTGGCTGAGCTGGTCGGCGCCGACGAGGCCGTAGGGGCGCGGCTGGCCGTCCTGCCCGGGCTCATCGAACAGGTCGAGGGCAGGCTGGCCGAGGCGCGGATGGACGCCGCCAGGATCCCGGCCGCGCAGGCCGTACGGGATGCCGCCGCCCGCCTGATCGAGATCGACGACGAGCTGGCCAGGCTGGCCGTGGAGCTGGACGTGCTGGCACAGCGCGAGGCCGAGGTGTCGGCCGCCGAGGCCGAGCTGCCCGGACGCATCGCCGAAGCCGGCGCGGCACTGACCGAGGTGCAGGCGCAGGCGGCGGCCATCCCGGCGGCGTCCGCCGGCCTCGACGCCGCCAGGGCCGCTCTGGAGGCCACGCACCGCCGCGAGGCCCTGGCCGTGGAGCTGGAGGCGGCCGTCAGCGCCCACCAGGCGCTCGTGGACCACGCTCAGGCCCTGCGGGAACGCTGGCTCGACCTGCGCCAGGCCCGCATCGACGGCATGGCGGCGGAGCTGGCCCGGGACCTGTCCGAGGGCCGGCCCTGTGCGGTCTGCGGCTCCGACCATCACCCCGCCCCCGCCGCTCCCGCTCCCAGCGCCCCTTCGGCCGAGGACGAGCACGCGGCCGAGAGCGCCCACGAAGCCGCCCTGGCCGACCGCGAGGCGGCCGAACGCGCCCTCGCCTCCCTCGAGTCCCGGCACGCCGACGCCGTCGAGGCCACCGGGGGCCTGGACGTCGAAACGGCGGAGGCCCACGTTCTGGGGGCCGAGCAGGAGCTGGCGCGGCTCCAGGCGGTGGCCGACCGGGAGCCCTCCCTGGCCGCCGCCCTCGACCGCATCGAGATCGAGCGCGAACGGGTCCGGGACCAGGCCAGGGAGATCGCCGAGGCCCTCGCCGCCCATCGCGCCCACCGCACCCACCTGGAGTCCGAACGCGCCCGGCTCCGGACCCGCCTCACTCAAGCACCCGCCCAGGACCTCGGAGAGGCCGCCCGGGGTGACGGCTCCACACAGTCGGCTCCTGAGGTGGGGCGCGTTAGGGCTTCCGAAGAGGCCGACCCCGGCTCGCTCGAGGGCGCCGACGCAGCGCCCGGAGAGCTCGGCCGCACCGACGCGATGTCCGGGCAGCCCGATCGTGGCGACGCGGTGTCCGGGCAGCCCGATCGTGGCGACGCGGTGTCCGGGCAGCCCGATCGTGGCGACGCGGTGTCCGGGCAGCTCGGCCGCGCCGACGCGGTGTCCGGGCAGCTCGACCGCGCCGACGCGGTGTCCGGGCAGTTCGGCCGCGCCGACGCGGACGCGGTGGCGCCGGGGGCGGTGGGTGCGCGCGAGGCGCGGGGTGAGGCGCTCGCCGGAGAGGGCTCCGGGCAGGCGGACCTGGACGGCCCCGCCGTGCTGGCCCGGGCCGAGGGTGAGCTGCGCAGGCTGCGCGCGTCGGCCGGCAAGGAGCCGGTGCTGGCGCGGGAGGCGGCCGCGCTCAGCCGGGAGCGGCTGGAGCTGGAGGAGCGCGCGCGGCGGGTCGCCGCCCGGCTGGCGGCCGGCCGTACCAGGCATGAGGAGCTGAGCGGGGACGCCGGGCGGTTGAGCGCGCGGCTGGACGCGGCACGGGGCGACGACCCCACCCTGACGGCCCGCCTGTCCAGACTGAACGACGAGGCCGAGCTGCTGCGGGAGGCGCTGGAGGCCACGCAGGCGGCGATGGCCGCCGAGGACGAGCTGGTCCGGGCCGGGCGGGCCGCGTCCGAGGCGGCCGTCGAGGCGGGGTTCGCCGACGTGGCGGAGGCGGAGGCGGCGTTCAGGAGCGCGGCGGAGAGGGAGCGCAAGGCCGAGGCGCTGCGGCGGCTGGACGACGAGCACGCCGCCGTCACGAGCGTCCTGGCCCAGCCCGAGCTGATCGCGGCCGCCGCCGAGCCCGCGCCCGACCTGGCGGCGATCGAGGGCGAGCGGGACCGGCTGGAGGAGGCGTACACGAGGCTGTCGAGCGAGCGCGACCGCGCCGTGGCCCGGGCGGAGCGGCTGGAGGAGCTGTACGGCGAGCTGAACGACCGCATCGAGCGGTGGCGTCCGGCGGCCGAACGGCACCGGCTCGCCGAGCGGATGGCGGCGCTGGCCAGCGGCACGTCCAGCGACAACCAGTGGAGCATGAGCCTGTCGTCGTTCGTGCTGGGGGAGCGGCTGCGGCAGGTGGTGGACGCCGCGAACGAACGGCTCGACCACATGTCGGCGGGACGTTACCTGCTGCGGCACGATCTGCGGAAGACGGCGGGTTCCCGGGGGCGTTCGGGCGGCGGGCTGGGGCTGCGGGTGGCCGACGGGTGGACCGGCGTCGACCGCGACCCGGCCACGCTGTCCGGCGGCGAGAGCTTCATCACCTCGCTGGCGCTGGCCCTGGGCCTGGCCGACGTCGTCACGGCCGAGGCCGGGGGCACGGAGCTCGGCACGCTCTTCGTGGACGAGGGCTTCGGCACCCTGGACGAGGACACCCTCGACGGCGTGCTGGACATCCTCGACGGGCTGCGCGACGGAGGGCGGGCCGTGGGCATCGTCAGCCACGTCGCCGAGCTCCGGTCGAGGATCACCGCCCAGCTCAAGGTCACCAAGACCCGCACCGGCTCGACCCTGGCCCTGGCCGGGGTGGGCTGAGGGCCCCTCCCGACGGCGGGATGATCTCGCGTTAGATTGCTCGCACCGAACCTGGTTAAGGAGTAGAGCCTCATGCGCGTCGTCGTCACCGGAGCCCACGGCAAGGTAGGCCGTGCGGCCGTCAAGGCGCTGGCCGAGGCCGGTCACGAGGTGACCGGCGTGGATCTCGCGCGCCCCGTCTTCGAGCGGTCCGAGCCCGGACAGCCCCGCTACCAGCAGGCCGAGCTGACCGACGCCGGGCAGGCGTTCGCCGTCGTGCGCGGGGCGGACGCCGTCGTGCACGCCGCCGCCATCCCCGACCCCACCGCCAACCCGCCGCACGTGGTCTTCCAGAACAACCTGATGGCGACGTTCAACATGATCGAGGCCGCGGTCCGCTTCGGCGTCTCGCGCTTCGTGAACATCTCCAGCGAGACCGTGCCCGGCTTCTTCTTCCCCGAGCGCCCCTTCCTGCCCGACTACGCGCCGGTGGACGAGGAGCACCCGATCCGGCCGCAGGACCCGTACGCGCTGGCCAAGCACTTCGGCGAGCAGCTCATGGACGCGGCGGTGCGCCGCTCCGACATCAGGTGCATCTCGCTGCGGCCGAGTTGGGTGCAGCACGAGGGCAACTACGAGCGCAACCTCGGCCCGCAGGTGCGCGACGCGTCCGAGATCGGCGCGGGCCTGTTGAGCTACATCGACGTGTACGACCTCGCGGACGCGATCGTCCTGGCCACGGAGTCCGACCTGCCCGGCCACGAGGTGTTCTACATCGCGTCGCCGGACAACGCGGGCGGCCACGACTTCGCCGCCGTCCTGCGCGAGCACCACGGCGACCGCGTCGAGCTGCGCCCGCTCGCCCGCGTGGACGCCTCGGGCATCTCCTGTGAGAAGGCCCACCGCCTGCTGGGCTGGAACCCGAAGCGTTCCTGGCGCGACTATCTGGACGAGACGGGGCGCGCCCGGCACAAGAGCTGATCATTCCCTTGCGAACGAACCGATCAGGTCGGGGATCGCGGTGGGGTGGTGGAAGAGGGTGGCGCCCAGGCCGGTGAGCCGGGCGGCGGGGGTGAGGCCGCCGGCGAAGGCCAGGCAGCGCATGCCCGCGTTCATGGCCGCCGTCACCCCGAACGGGCTGTCCTCCACCACCACGCACCGCTCCGGCGCCACCCCCATCGTGGCCGCCGCGTGCAGGAACAGGTCCGGCGCCGGCTTGCCCCTGGCCACGTCCTCGGCGCTGAACACCCGGCCGTGGAACCGCTCGGCCAGTCCGGTCAGCTCCAGGCTGCGGCGTATCGTGGCGTGCCGGCCGTTCGAGGCCACGCAGGTCGGCACGGTGAGCTGGTCGAGCGCCTCCTCGATGCCCTCGATCACGCAGAGCTCGGCCTTGACCGCGGCCGCGTAGTCGGCGTGGAGCTGCTCGCGCCAGCCCGGCGGCGTCTCGCCCACCTGCTCGTTCCAGTACTCGTTCGTGCAGCCCACGAAGCGCTCGGCGTACTCCGCCTCATCGATCGACCAGCCCAGGCGCCGCAGCGCCGCCGTGCCCACGCGTACGGAGATCGGCTCGCTGTCCACGAGCGTCCCGTCGCAGTCGAAGATGACCAGATCGACAGCCAAACCCGTTCCCTTCAGAGGTGACATTTCGCAGGTGGTAGCTTCTCTGTGTCAATGGACAAGACGCTATTTCGCATAGTGAGACAAGTATGACAACGTCCCCCCAGATCGCGGCACCCTCCCGGTCGAGGATCGCGGCCGCCAGCCTCATCGGCACCGCGATCGAGTTCTACGACTTCTACATTTACGGCACTGCTGCTGCTTTGGTGCTCAACACCGCGTTCTTCCCCAAATTGGACCCGGTGGCGGGCAGTCTGGCCGCGTTCGCGTCGTTCGCGGTGGCGTTCATCTCGCGCCCGCTCGGCTCGGCCGTGTTCGGGCACTGGGGGGACCGCGTCGGCCGCAAGTCGATGCTGGTCGTGTCGCTGCTGGTGATGGGGCTCTCGACGGTCGCGATCGGGCTGCTGCCCGGCTACGCGGCCATCGGCGTGACGGCGCCGGTGCTGCTCGTGCTGCTGCGGTTCACGCAGGGCATCGGCCTCGGAGGCGAGTGGGGCGGCGCGGCGCTGCTCGCCACCGAGCACGCGCCGCCCGGCAAGCGCGGGCTCTACGCGATGTTCCCGCAGCTCGGCCCGTCCGTCGGCTTCATCCTGGCCAACGGGCTCTTCCTCGTCCTGGGCGAGGCGCTCGGCGACGGGGATTTCGGGGCGTGGGGGTGGCGGCTGCCGTTCGTGGCGAGCCTGCTGCTGGTGATCGTCGGCCTGTACGTACGGCTGAAGATCTCCGAGACGCCGGTCTTCACGGCCGCCATGGACCAGCACCGGATCGCCAAGGTGCCGTTCGCGGGCCTCATGCGGCACCAGTGGCGGCGCGTGCTCCTCGGCGCGGGCGCCATGACCGTCGCCTACACGCTCTTCTACACCGCCACCACCTACTGCCTGGCGTACGGCACCACCACGCTGCGGATCCCGAAGACCACCATGCTCGCCCTGACCATGATCGGCGTCGCCTTCATGGCCGCGGGCACGGTGGTCTCCGCGATGGTCTCCGACCGCCTGGGCCGCCGCCGCACCCTGATCGCCGGGACGGGTGCGGCCGTCGTGTGGGGGCTGGTGATGTTCCCGCTGATGGAGACCAGGGCCGTCTTCCTGGTCGGCCTGGCGCTGGCGGGGGCGCTCGGGCTCATGGGGCTGATCTTCGGGCCGATGGGCGCGTACCTGCCGGAGCTCTTCAGGACCGAGTTCCGCTACAGCGGCGCCTCGGTGGCCTACAGCCTCGGCGGCGTGCTCGGCGGCGCGGTGCCGCCGCTGGTCGCCACCAGCATGCAGGCCGGCGGGCTGGGCGTCATGGCCGTAGGAGTGTATGTCGCGGCGATGGCCCTGCTGAGCCTGCTCTGCCTGCTGGCGCTGCCCGAGACGGGCGACGACACCCTCTAAGGGCGCTCGTGGCCGGGGAACAGCAGGGACAGCTCGCGCGGGTATGCGGCGATCAGGCGGAGCTCGTCGTCGGTGAGCGGGCGGCCGGTCATGGCGTTGCAGAGCTGCACCAGCCGGAACGCCAGGTCCTCCTCGCGGACCTCCACCCCCAGCCCGTCCATGACGTGCCGGAAGCCCGCCTTGCCGCCGTACTCGCCGGTCAGCACGACCCGGCCGTCCCGCGCGTGCCAGTCCTCGGGGAACGGGCCCAGCGTGGCCTCGTCGTACAGCTCGTAGTTGCCGTGGTCCTTCAGCGCGCCGTCGGCGTGGATGCCGCTCTCGTGGGCGAACGCGTTCCGCCCCACCCCGACCTGGTTGTACGGCAGCGGCTGCCCGAACGCGTAACTCGCCCACAGCGCGAACCTGCGGGCCCATGACAGGTCGAGCGCGTCACCGATCTCCGCGTCGAGGCCGAATCCGTGCTGGAAGGCCAGGATCGTGGAGAGCAGGTCGGCGTTGCCCGAACGCTCGCCGATGCCGTTCACGCACGTGTTGATCCACGCGTCCTGTCCCGCGTCGAGGTCACCGAGGGCGCCAGAGACGGAGTTGGCCACGGCCATGCCCAGGTCGTTGTGGCAGTGGGTCTCGACCGGCAGCGCGGTGGCGGAGGCCAGCTTGGCGAAGCGCTCCCGGATCCTGTCGGGCGTGTCGCCGCCGATCGTGTCGCAGTAGCGCACCCGGTCGGCGCCCGCCTCCTTGGCCGCCAGCGCGAACTCCAGCAGGAAGCCGTCGTCGGTCCTCGAACCGTCCTCCGCGTTCACCCCCACGGTCTGCGCGCCCGCGGCCTTGGCCGTGCGCACGGCGGCCGTCATCTCCCTGATGATCGCGTCCCTGTCCAGCCGTCCCCGGAACTTGTTCTGGATCATGTAGTCGGACGTCGAGATGGACAGGTTGTAGTGCCTGAGCCCGAGCGGGGCGGCCTTCTCCACGTCCTGCGGCACGCCGCGGCACCATCCTGAGAGCCGCAGGCCGCCGAACGCCCCCGCCTCGGCCAGCGCCACCTGCGCCTTGACGTACGGGACCTCGTGGAACAGGAACGGGAAACCGATCTCGGACTGCGCCACCCCCAGCTTGGCCAGATAGAAGTTGACCATGGTCTTGCCGAACTTCGACAGGCCGGTGCGCGCGGTCTGCACGCCGTCCCGGTTGGTGACATCGAGAAAGTGAACTCTTGGCATGCCCTCACGTTGACATGTGCTTTCAACATGTATCAATATTGATTTTCATCAACATGCATCGGAGAGGGCCTGTCAGGGTGGAGTGGATCGACGCGGCCACCGCCGCCGAGCGCCTCGGCGTCAAACCAGCCACGCTCTACGCGTACGTGAGCCGGGGGGTGCTCCAGCGGCGGCACGACGACGACGGTCGGCGCAGCCTCTTCTCGGCGGAGGAGATCGAGCGCCTCGCCCGGCGCGGGCGGCCCCGCAGCCAGCCGCCCGAGCTGGTGATCGAGTCGGCCATCACGGCCCTCGGCGTGGACCGGCCCTACTACCGGGGGCTGGACGCGCTGGAGCTGGCGCGGACGAGCGACTTCGAAACGGTCGCCACCTTGCTCTGGACCGCCGACCCGGCGAGCGGCGGCGGGGCGCGGACCCCGGGGCCGTGGCGGTGCGAGCCGGACGCGCTGGCCGCCGCCGTGGCCGCGCAGCGCGGGCTTCCGGAGGACCTCCTGCCCCTCGACCGCCTCCAGGTGATCACCACGGTCCTCGGCGCCTCCGACTCCCTCCGCCACCAGCTCGACCCCGTGTCCGTCGCCGCCACGGGCCGCCGCATGATCGCGGGCCTCGTCGACGCCCTGCCACAGCTCAGCGAGCCCCAAGGCGAGTCGATCGCCGGGCGCCTCTGGTCCCGCCTGTGCCCGCACCCCGCGAGCCCCGCCCTCCTCGGCGTGCTCCAGGCCGCCCTGGTGCTGCTCGCCGACCATGAGCTCGCCGCCTCCACCCTGGCCGCCAGGGTCGCCGCCTCCGCCAAGGCCGACCCGTACGCCGTCGTGCTGACCGGCCTCGGCGTGCTGGGCGGCCCGCTGCACGGCGGCGCGTCGTACGGCGCCGAACGCCTGCTCGCCGAGGTCGCCGAGCCGCACCAGGCCACACGGGTGATCGCCGAGCGGGTACGCCGCGGCGAGCGCATCCCCGGCTTCGGCCACAGCATCTACAGGAACGGCGACGGGCGCGGCGGCCTCCTGCTCGACCTCATCAAGGAGGCCGCGCCGGGACACGATCGGCTCGCCGCCGGAGCGGCCGTGCTGGAGGAGATGCGCCGGCGCCGCCTCCCGGAGCGGAACACGGACTTCGCCCTCGCCACCCTCGCCGCCGTGAGCGGCATGGTGACCGGCGCGGGCGAGGCCGTCTTCGCGGTGGCCAGGGTGGCGGGCTGGCTGGCGCACGCGATGGAGGAGTACGGCCGGGGCACCCTCCTCCGCCTCCGCGCCTCCTACACCGGCCCGCCGATTCGCGGCGCGTGACGGTCGCCCCGCCCCCCGGCGTACCATCCGGCCAGGACCCTCGAAGGACTCGCCCCCGGGCTATGCGTCGCCGGTCGAGGAAGGCCCGGGAGCCCGGGAGACGTGCGGCCTGGCGGCGGGTGTCGCCTGGTCGGGCCAGGCAATGTCGTCAACCACCAGAAACGGCTCCCTGGCCACGGTCGCGGGGGTCACCCCGGTGAACGCCATGACGTCGCGATGCAGGTGTGACTGGTCGGCGTAGCCGGCGTCGGCCGCGACCCGCGCCGCGCTCTCACCCGCGACCAGGCGGTGGGCGGCATGGTCGAATCGGACCAGCTTCACCGCGCGCTTGGGCGACAGCCCGAGCTGCGACCGGAACCGGGACCACAGGCGCTTGCGGCTCCAACCGAGCTCGGCCGCCAGCCGGTCGACCCGGACCAGGCCGCGGCTGCCCACGATCCAGTCCCAGGCCCAGGCCACCTCCGGGTCCACCGGCGCCCCCGCCGCATGCCGGCGGGCGAGCAGCGCGTCCGTCAACGCGAAGCGATCCTGCCACGACGCGACCTCGCCCAGCCGCTCACGGATCCGTGACGCCTCCCGACCCCACAGGTCGTCGAGGGACACCAGCGTGCCGTCGAGGTCGGCGGGGGAGGCGCCCAGAACCGCGCGCGCGATCACCGGGGACAGGCGCACCTGCACGCACTCGACGTTCTCGCCCCGCGCCCAGACCGCCCCTCCGGACCCGATCCCCGGCCCGGCGACCACACTTCCCCGGTGCTGCCGCCCGGCGGCACAGTCCACGACGGGCGAACCGGTGCCGAACTCCAGAAGCAGCGTCACGGCCGGGTGCGGGACCATCCGGAGCGCGTCCAGATCACGGACACTGAACCCGGCCATGGTGACACCAGGCACCAGGCTGGGCCGCTGCGGGCATGCGACGTCCCACACAGCCGCACCGTGCACGAACGTCCGCACCGCCCCATGCTAGGGGAGCCGGCCGAGGGAACATTCGTACAATCCACCGGCGCCCCTCGGTGGCGACAGTGGTCTCATGACTCTTCCCGACGGGCAACCGTCCCTGAACCGCGACGCCGAGGCCACCGAGAGTTCGACCCTGTCCCTGGAGGACGGCGACATCCACGTGTGCCAGGACGGCCCCCGCGACGCCCCCGCGCTCCTGCTCATCCACGGGACCGCCGCCTCGGCCAACTCGTGGTACGCGCTGGTTCCGCTGCTGACGCAGTCTCATCGCGTCATCCGGGTCGACCTGCTCGGGCACGGCCGGTCAGCCGAGCCGGCCGACGGCAGCTACGCGATCCCGGACCAGGCACGCCGGGTCGGCGAGGCACTGGACCGGCTCGGCGTCAAGCAAGCCATAGCCGTCGGCCACTCCAGTGGAGGCATGGTCGCCACCGCCCTCGCCGAGCAACGACCCGACCTGGTCACCGCGCTCGCGCTCATCAACACCGGCCCGAGCATGGACGCCCTCATCGCACAGGAGTCCGCGGCGATCGGGCCCGCGCAGTGGCCGCCGACCGACGAGCAGATCCGCCGGCTGGCGAGCACCGGATTCAGCCGAGCGGGGTATCAGATGCCGCAGGAGTTCGTGGACGAAGTGCGCGGTATGAGCTTCCACGCGTTCGCCGCGGTCATGCAGGCGCCGGGCTCCTACCTGGAGCGGCAGGCCCTCCCGGATCGGCTGGCGGTCCTGGGCAAGCCGCTACTGGTGATCTTCGGCGAGGAGGACCGGAGATGGCGATCCTCGTCCGCCGCCGACTACCGCACCGTTCCGGGCGCGACGGTCGAGTTGCTGCCCGGCGTCGGACACTCGCCCATTCTGGAAGATCCGCCGGGAACCGCCGCACTTGTCCTGGCCTTCACGGCCATCCACGGGGCGCGGGTGGACTGAACGAGACGGAGGTGTCGGTGGCACCGGCTCGCCGGCGCGACCAACACCGCGTCCGCTGCGGCCGCACTAGCTCCGTTCCACATACGCGGCCAGCGCCCGCACCCGTTCGGCGTGCTGGTCGTGCCCGACGATCACCGGCGGCTCGTTGTACGGCATCGCATCCGACGAGCGCCGCAGCTTGACGTACTGGCCACAGGCGTCGATCGCGTACGGCTCCATGTCGTCCTGCAGCGCCCCGATCACCGTGATCCCGTACGTCTCCCCGATCCGCCTGAACAGCGCCACCGCCTCCCTGCGGTGCTCCTTGCCCAGGTTGCGGCCGAGCTCGTCGAGCACCAGGCAGAGATGCCCGCCCCCGGACGAGGCGATGGCCGCCGCGCACACCAGCTTGACGGCCTTCTCGTCCATGAGCGCGGTGTTGGCCCGCCGGTTGTACGGCACGAACCCCTGCCCCTCGCCGCGCCGCCACTTCGGCGTCACCCGCCACTGCCAGCGCTGCTCGGGGTCGGCGGGCGCGGGCGGCACGGGGAACTCCAGCGTCGCCCCGTAACCCCCGTAAGACGTGTCCAGCTTCTCGAACTCCTCGGCCACCCGAGTGAGCCGCGCCTTGATCGCCGCCGTCAACGCCGCCCGGTGGACGGCCGTCGACTGCGCCGCCTCCTCGGCGCCGCGCGCCGCCGCCGCCAGGTCGCGCTGCCTGGTGACGACCTGGGCCTCGATCTGGCGCCGCTGGTGCCGTTCGTACTCCTCCTGGCCCCGCAGGTAGGAGGCCAGCGCCCCGCACACCGCCGCGAACGTCGCCTGCTCCCGCGCCGCGCTCCCGCCCCGCTCGCTCAGCAGGAACCGCAGCTCCTCCGGGATCTCCGCGTCCTCCTCCGGGAACGTGTCGCGCAGGGCCTGGTCGAAGAGGCGCTCGGCGATCCGCCACCACTCCTCGGCCGCTCGCGGCCGCTCCTCCTCGGGCAGCGCGTTCAGCCATTCGCGTGCCGTCTCGACCGTGCCGCCCCAGTCGGCGGCCAGCGCGTCGAGCTTGAGCGACTCGCGTTCGGAGACGACCTTGGCCTCCTGGTCGCGGGCCTGCGCGCGCTCGGCCTCGTGCCGGTGGCGCCGGCCCTCCAGGCGTTCGATCTCCATGTCCCTGGTTCTGGCCCGGAAGTCCAGTGCTCCCGCCTGCCGCTCGGCCTCGGCGACCTTCGGCGCGACCTCCTCGATCGCGGCGGTCAGCTCGGCCAGCCTGGCCCGCCGCTCGGCCAGCTTCTCCTCCAGCTCGGCCAGGCGCACCCCGGCCCTGGCCCCTTCGAGCCGCCGCTGCGCCTCGGCGACGGCTTCCTCCCCATCGCGTACGGCCTGCGCCGCCGTCTCCTGGACGTCCTTGGCCCGGTTGAGCCGCTGCTCGGCGGCCTTGATCCGGGCCTCGCGCCCGGTGGCCACCCCGTCGAACGCCCCCACGACGCTCACCCCGGCCGAGCTGACCAGCACGGAACCCGGCAGCGCGGCCAGCGCGGCAGCGGCGGCATCGAGCTGCGCCGCGTCCACGATCACCGCATGCTCGTTGGGCCACCCCCGCAACTCACCCAGCACCAGACCACCGGCACCGGCGGCCTTGAGGCCGGCGTCGTTCGCCTTCCCGTAGCGGGCCTTAAGGGCAGCACCCAACGCCTCGACATCACGCGCCCCGCCACCTCCGGCACCGGGCATGGCCTCCTCGCCACCTCTGGCACCGGGCGTGACCTCGCCGCCACCTCCGGCACCGGGCGTGGCCTCCCCGCCACCTCCGACACCGGGCGTGACTTCCCCTTCGGCGCTCGCACCGGCGCCAGGCGCGAGTTCCCCGTCGGTGCCGGCACCGGCAACGGCGGCGACACCCACGCCGGCGGTGTTCCCGCGAACTGCGCGGCCGGTGGAAGGAGGCGTGTGGGCGGCGTCGCGGGCCTGCTCGGCCACGTCGAGGGCATCCAGCAGGCCGGTCGCGCCGATGCCGGCCGCCGCCAGCGCGTTGAGCTGCGCCGCCGCAGGACCGCCCTCCGCGTCGTCCAGCGCCGCCTGAGCGGAGGCCACCTCCTGGTCCGCCACCCCGAGCGCCTTGAGCGCCTCGTTGAGCCGCAGCCGCACCTCCCCGAGCTCCCGCTCGGCCGTGGGCACGTCACGCCCGTCCGCGAACCTGCGCGTCTCCTCCAGCGCCGGGATCAGCCCGCGCAGCTCGTCGGCGGAGTTCTCGGCCACCGCACGGTCGGCGTCCAGCTTGGCCGCCCTCGCCTGGAGCGCCGCCAGCTCCTTGCGGGCCTGTGAGACCTGCCGGTCGAGGGTGTCCTCCCGCAGCGTGGCGATCTCCGCCTTGACCATGGCGATCGCCTCGGCGGCCGCCTCACCGGCCGCGTGGTGCCGTTCCAGGTCGGCGGCCAGCGACTCGTCCCTGGCCGCCGCGTCCGCCAGCTTGCGCGCCTGCCGGCCCCGCCAGCACCGCAACGCGTCCGCCAGCCGGACTCTCGCCTGATCACGCCGGTCGAACGTGGTCAGCAGCGCCTTCGACTCCGCCTCGAACTCGGCCAGCCGCTCGGCCGCCTGCGCCGCGCGTACGCGCTTGGCGTGCTCGTCGCGGCGGGCCTCACGTTCCTGCTCCAGCTCGGCGTCGAGGCCGGTGAGGGCGGCGATGGCCTCGAAGACGCGTTCGGGGGAGATCTCGTTGAGCGGCTGGGAGAGCAGGTTGGTGGCGACCTTGCTCCGGACGGACGTGGACAGGAACGACACGCACCTGACCCGGTCGCCGTAGAGCACCTTGGTCAGGTCGCGCGCCACCACGTCCCGCCGACCGGCCGACTTGGGCAGGGACGCCCAGATCTCGTCGGCCCGCGCCACCCGCTCGGCCTCGGACGGGGACGCCGCCAGGTGCACCCCTTCCCGCCAGCGGATCTCCAGGTGCGGCGCCTCCTGGTTGACCTTGAGCCACACGGTGAGCGCCCCGCCCGAGGTGTCGGGCACCTCGAACAGCTCACTTCCCCCGGCATGATCCTCGAGAAGGAGCTCACCGTCCCCCGAGCCCGGCGTCCCGCCGTCCGGTGCGGCGCCGTTCGCCGACGTGCCGGCCGCCGTCCCGCCGTCTCGTTTCGCAAGGCCGGCCGACGCGCCTCCGCCAGGCCGGCCGGGACCGTCCAGCCCGGGTGGCGTCGGTGATCCGTCCAAGCCGGGCGAGGTGAAGCCGTCCGAGCCGGTCGTTGCGAAGCCGTCCGAGCCGGGCGGGGTGAAGCCGTCCATGCCGGGCGGGGCGAAGCCGTCCGAGCCGGGCGGGGTGAAGCCGTCCATGCCGGGCGGGGCGAAGACGCCCACGATGTAGCCGTGGTCGGCGCTCGCCCATTGGCGGGCGCCGGCGCCGCTGGCCAGCTCGGCGTTGAAGAGCAGCTCGGACACCGCCTTGGCGCCCGAGGCGAAGCGCCACTGCTCGTCCCCGAGCAGCGCCGTGATCGAGGCGATGAACGACGACTTACCCGCGCCGTTGGAGTCCTTCGGCCCGGCGCCGGCCACGACGATGAGCGTGCCGGGGACGGTGGGCACCGGATGGGTCGAGAGCCGCGAAATGTTGACCGCCTGCACGGCGATCAGCACCCGGTCCCCGACGACGTTCTCCACCTGCGACACCTGAAACCCCCGTAGTCCTTCCATTCGTCCTGACGCTGAACCCGCCGCACTCGGCTGCGGTCACTTCGCCGATCTTCGAGCTCGTACGGCCGCCGCCAGCGGCGTGTTCGGCCCGGCCGCGAGGATCAGCTCCTCCTGCAGGCGCCGCCGGGCGGCCGGCGTGAGCCGGTGGAACTGCGGCCCCGGCACGTAACCGCCCGCCTCCTCACCGGCCTTGACCTGGTTCAACAGCCCTGAGTGCCGCAACGTCCGCAGCGCCGCCTCCAGCTCGCCGATGGGCAGCTGGGTGTGGCGGCGCAGCTCGTCCACCGGTGTGGGGTGCGGTGACAGCCAGGAGTCCTCGGGCAGCAACCCCTCGGCCCTCGGGATCGCCACCGAATGCACCAGTACGAGCGTCAGCACGGCCCGCTCGCTCACCCCCAGCCGCACGCCCGCCGAGCCGCCGCCACCCGGGCCTGACGGCCGGTCTGCTTGCGCGGAGACCGAGGCACGGTCCGAGCGCGAGGCCCCGGCGACCGCACCCGCTCCACGACCACCCGCCGTGGCATCGCCTGCTCCGGGCACATCGCCCGCCCGTGCGGCTCCGGGCACTGCTGTGGCTGCTCCCGGCGCATCGCTCGCCGTGGCTGTGCGCCCGGACACGTCGCCGGAGGCGGCTGCCCCGGCCGCATCGCCTGCCGCGGCCGCGCGCGGTCCGTCGCCTGCTGCGGCGGTGCCTGCTGTGCCTGCGCCTGCTGTGGCGGCGCGCGGCGCGTTGCTCGCCGTGGTCGTGCCTGCTGTGGCCGTCTTCGGCGCGTCGCCCGCCGTGGCCACCCCGGGCAAATCCCTGGCCTCGGCCGCGTTGGCCATGTCGCCCCCGTCGGCGGCGTTGATCGCGTTCGCCTCGTTGCCCGCCTCCGCTGCCTTGACGGCTGCGGTGCCGCTCCCGGTGCCGCCCGTCGCGGAGGTGCCACCCGATGGGGCCGGCCCGTGCCCCGGAAGAGGCTCGTGTGTGGGCTCGGTCTCGAGTGTCGTGAGCGCGGCTGCGTTGGTGTCGTCGTAGCCGGAGGTCCAGCGGTCGCGCTGCTGGATCAGCGTACGGCCGCGCCTGGCCAGCAGCTCGCTCAGCGTATGGCGGAGCGCCGGGTCGCGCAGAGCGGCGAAGCGGGCCTCCTGCACCGGCTCGGCCGCGTACTCCACCGCCATGAACGCCGCCACCAGCTCCGCCCGCCGCCGCTCGTCGTAAGCCCCCAGCGCATCGTCGAACTCCGCCGACGCGGCCTCGACCCGTCCGCCGGCGCCCTCGGGAGCCGTCTCGGCGGCGGCCACGATGTCGGCGTCGCCCACCACGGTGAGCTCGGGGCGTTCGGGGTCGGGCAGGCGGCGTACCAGCTCCTGCAGCTGCGCGTGCGACTCGACCGGCCACAGGGCGCAGCGCGGGCCGAGCGTGACCACGCCGTCGTCCATCACGATCCACGCCGAGTCGTGCAGCCGCCGCAGCGCCCCGATCGCCCAGTTGCGCATGAGGTCGTCGGTGCGGCCGATCAGCGCGCGGTACGTGTCGAGCACCAGCTCCACGGGCGCGGGCTCACCCGGCCACGGGTCCACGGACAGGTCCGTCCAGCAGCACTTGAGCACGGCCGCCAGCACCCGCCGGGTCTCCCCGGACCGCTCCACCGCGACCGGCGCCACCTGGTACTCCTCCAGCAACGACGGCGTCACCCCGTCGGGCCACACCGGCAGCGCCTGCCCCGTGGAGTCGGAACGCGTCAACCGCACCATCCCGGGCGGCGCAGGCACCCCGGCGTCCAGCCACAACGGCCCGCCCGACCGCGCCCGCACGTGAGCCACGGCCGCGTCCATGCCCCTCGACCGCTCGGTACGTTCCGTGTTGGCCATCAGGTGCGCTCCAGGTAGCCGTGCGAGAGCCAGGCCGGCTCGCGGTCCGGGTCGATGGTGAGACCGTCGGACCACGTCAGCCGGTAAGGCAGCTCCGGCCGCAGGTCCACGGTCGTCAGGTCGGCCAGCACGCGCCGCGCCGAGGGCCAGTCGGAGCCCAGGACGTCGGCCAGCGCCACCCGGGAGGCACCCCCGAGCAGCGACTCCGCCACCTCGCGCAGCCGCTCCATGGCCGCGTTGGGCGAGGAGTCGAGCGAGGAGCCGGGCCCGGCGTCGGGGAGATGGGAGCGCGGGGGAGTGGGCTGGGCGGGGGCGGGGCGCGGGGCCTCGTCCACGGCGCGGGCGATGGCGGCCGGGTCGTGCCACGGCGCGGGCGCGTCGAACACGAACCCGTCGAGCACCGCCGCCAGCCGCTCCCGCGACGAGGTCTGCGCGAACGTGCGCCACGTCTCCGTGGGCAGCAACGTCAGGTTGCGCGTGGTGCCCGCCGAGTCGGCCAGGCGGCCGGCGGCCCGGCGCGAGGCGTCGCTGTAGGAGTAGATGGCCGCCCGCAGGTCGGTGCAGACGCGATCGAGCTCCGGCCACCGGGTCAGGATGGTGCCGTGGAGCCCCTGGGCGCGCCGCGCGATCTCCTCGGTGCCCCACAGCTTGGGCGCCTGCTCGCGCAGCTCCTCGATCGTGCCCGTGGTGAGCGTGATCAGCTCCAGCGCCCAGAGCCGGAACGCCCGCGCCAGGTTGACCGCGCTCTGCCTGGCCTCCTCCATCGTCGTACGCGGATCGGCGACGTTGAGATCTTCGAGCGCCAGCAGCCGGTGCATCTCCGACTGCCCGCCGTCGGACATCATCCGCCTGATGAACATCAGCCCGACGACACTGGTGAACGAGGCCCGGTAACGCAACTGGTTGGGCTTGGGGAACACCTCGCGGATCGCCCCGAGCCCCTTGAGCACTCGCAGCCGGTTGTCGAACTGGTCGGTCGGATAGGCCCGGCACACGAACCGCATCTGCTCGTGCGTCAGCCACTCCTCGCCCGCCTCCGCGAACGCCGAGAACAGCGTCTCGGCGATGTCGACCAGGGCCGGGTCGTCGACCACCGCGCCGCTGTCGCGCGCCAGCGCGGCGAACATGCGGCGATAGGTCGACAGGACCGCCTCGTCGGTGAGGACGGCGTCGAGGGTCAGGGGCTGTTCGGACACGGGCACTAAGGTACGGCTTCACACCGACAGTCTCGGCACGCGACGACAACCCCAGCCGTAACTACCAGTGAGTACGTACGCACAAGGTACCGCTGAACGCTAATGTGATGCCCGGTAATACGGGGGCAAACGCTGTGTAATCGTACATACGGGGTGAGTTACGGGTGCGCATGCTCCGGGGTGACCGGCGCACCGCGATGATCGCGGGCGTGGTGGCCACGATCCTGGTGGCCGCGGCGGTGTGGTTCGGCGTGGGCGTGTCCAGCGCCAACCCGAAGCTGGCCGACGTGGGCGCGTGGCTCTGGACCTCGGCCAAGGGCAAGATCGTGCACGTCAACGGCCTGTCCGGCGAGGTCGACGGCTACCTCGACGACAAGGCCGGCAGGCGGCTGCGCGTCGTGCAGGACGGCGGGAACGTCCTGCTCGTCGACGACGGCACGGGCTACGTCAGCCGCATCGAGCCCAGCCAGCTCACCGTCTCCCAGACCCGCGACTTCGGCGCGGCCGGGGTGCAGGTGGCGGTCTCGGGCACGGCCGGGTACGCCGTCGACCCGGCATCCGGCAAGATCCAGCAGATCGACCCCCTCACGCTCAACACCGTCGGGGCCCCGATCACGCTGCCCGGCCCGCTCGGCGCGGCCCGCATCGACGGCGGCGGCCGGCTGTGGGTTCCGGTGACCGCGAAGGGCGAGGTCGTACCGGTGACCAAGGGCGTGGCGGCGAGCCCGCTCAAGGTCGGCGAGCCGGGCGAGGAGCTGGCGATCACGATCGCCGGCGGCCTGCCGGTCGTGGTCAACAGCCGGGCCGCCACCGCCACGATCATCGGCTCGGACGGCGGCGTCGGCGAGATCACGCTGCCCAAGGGCGTGGCCCAGGCCGCCAAGGGCGGCGTGCTCACCCCCGCCACGACGGAAGGCTCCCTGGTCCCGATCCTGACGCCGGGCGACTCGGGGCTGCTCGTGGTGATCGACACCGCGTCCAACTCGGTGCTCAGCACCAAGTTCGAGTCGGACGATCCCACGAAGCTCGGGGTGCCGCAGGTGCTCGGCTCCAAGGTGTACGTGCCGGACCGCGGCCGCGGCTCGGTGATCATCTGGGACAGCGCGGCAGGCGGCCGGCCGAGCACCCTCCAGGTGTCCCAGGAGCCGGGACCGGTGGACGTGTTCGTCAAGGACGGCCTGCTCTGGGCCAACGACGAGAACGGCGACAAGGCCGTCGTCATCGACCCGGAGGGCCGCAAGCACGACATCGACAAGGACGACTCCGACGTGCCGGGGCCGACCAGCACGCCCAAGCCCAAGCAGACGCCGCGCCCGGAACCCTCGAAGACCGACACCCGGCCCGATCCCGTTCCGACGCACACGGAGCCGCGCCCCACGCGGACGCGCGAGAGCGAGCCGGCCCGCGAGGAGACGCCCACCCCCACCCCGTCCCGCGAGCCCAGCAGAACGCCGTCCCCGACGCCCTCGGACAGGGCGCCGTCCGCGCCCGGCGCCGTGACCGCCAGGTCCGGGCCGGGCAAGGTGACGGTGAGCTTCAGCCCGTCCGCCGGCGGAAAGGTGCAGCGCTACACGCTGAAGACCTCGTCGGGCGGCGGCAGGTCCGTGCCGCAGTCGGTGGACGCGAACGGGCCCTTCCAGTTCGAGTTCACGGGCGGTGACTGCGCGAACGAGTACACGTTCGTGGTGGTCGCGCACTGGTCGGGCGGCGAGGTGGAGTCGGAGGAGAGCGCCGGCGCCAAGCCCTGCGTGGCGCCCGGCTCGCCCACCGGCTTCGCGGCCAAGCCCAGGAACCGGGGCGCCGAGCTCAGCTGGAACGCCCCCGCGAACGCCGACGACGGCGTCACCTACGAGCTGACCGGCGCCGCGACCAACAGCGGCATCAAGGGCACGTCGTTCACCGTGGAGGGCCTGAAGAACAACCAGAAGCACGCGTTCAAGCTCAAGGCCAAGAACGCGGCGGGGGAGAGCCCGGACGTCGCCACCGCCGAGGTGGACCTGGCGTATCCGCGGCAGCAGTACAAGAACACCAGCAACGAGGACACCAACACGGTCATCCGTCCGGGGCCGTCCAAAGCCGGGGAGGCCGGAAAGATCCCGCAGAAGGTGTACATCACCCTGACGGTGATCTGCCAGGTCAAGGGCGAGAACTACACCGACACGTCCACCGGCAAGTCCAGCGACATCTGGAACCGGATCGAGAGCCAGTACGGCAACGGCTACCTGAACGACACTCTGGTGGCGACTCCGGACGGGGGCTTCCCCGAGGCGCCGCTCTTCGAGTGCACCGACTGAGAAGGGGACTCAGTTGAGCCAGTACAACTACCAGGACCAGTTCGAGCAGACCGCACAGCCGTACCAGCAGCAGTTCGAGCAGCCGTACCAGCAGCAGCCGCCGCAGCAGCTCGAGCAGCCCTACCAGCAGCTCGAGCAGCCCTACCAGCAGCCGCAGCAGAGCGCGCAGCTCGCCGGGCAGTTCGCCCAGCGCTTCCAGTTGCTCGCCACCAACATCGAGCGCATCATCCGCGGCAAGCACGAGGCGATCGAGCTGGCCCTGATCTCCCTGTTCGCCGAGGGCCACCTGCTCGTCGAGGACGTCCCCGGCACCGGCAAGACCACGCTCGCCCGCTCCCTCGCGGCAAGCGTGGACGCCGAGTGGCGGCGCATCCAGTTCACCCCCGACCTGCTGCCCAGTGACATCACCGGCGTGTCGATCTTCAACCAGGCGCACCAGAAGTTCGAGTTCCACCACGGTCCCGTCTTCGCGAACATCGTGCTCGCCGACGAGATCAACCGCGCCTCCCCGAAGACCCAGGCGGCGCTGCTCGAGGTCATGGAGGAGCGCCGGGTCACGGTGGACGCGGAGCCGCACCCGGTGCCCAGGCCGTTCATGGTGGTGGCGACGCAGAACCCGGTCGACATGGACGGCACGTACCCGCTGCCCGAGGCCCAGCTCGACCGGTTCCTGATGAAGATCTCCGTCGGCTACCCGGACCACGTCTCCGAGGTGGAGGTGCTCAAGGGCATGCCGACGGGGCCCCAGGTGGAGCGGCTGCCGGTGGTGGCGCGCGCGTCGGACGTGTCCGGGATGATCGACTTCGCCTCGCGGATCCACGTGGCCGACCCGGTGTACGACTACATCGTCGCGCTGTGCGCGGCCACCCGTACGAGCCCGCATCTGCGGCTCGGCGCCAGCCCACGAGGGAGCCTGGCGTTGCTCCGCGCGGCCAGGGTCAAGGCAGCCGCCGCCGGGCGGCACTACGTGGTGCCGGAAGACGTCAAGGCGCTGGCCGCGCCCGTGCTCGCGCACCGCCTGATCCTCACCCCCGAGGCGGAGCTGCGCGAGGTCACCGCCGCGGCCGCGCTCGGCGAGATCCTCGCCGGGATGCCGGTGCCCCAGGCGGCGTAGTGCGGCCCTCGCCATCGGCCCGGCTCACCGGGGTGCTGACCCCGCTGGGCTGGGGCACGCTCGCCGGATCCGTCGCGCTGTACGCGGCCGGGTTCGCGCTCGGCTATCCCGAGCCCGTCGTGCTCGCCACCGGCGGCCTGCTCGCGCTGGCCGCCGCCCTGGCCTGGACCGCCCCCAGACCCAGGCTGGAGGTGCGGCGAGAGGTCATGCCGCTGAAGGTGCCGCGCGGGGACGCCGCCGTGGCCGTCCTGAACGTCGCCAACCTCGGCCGCCGGGGCCTGTCCGGCCTGCGGGCCCAGGACCGGATCGGCGCGTCGGAGCACACCGTGGACCTGCCGAGACTGCCGAAGGGGGGCGCGGTCCGCACGGTGTCGTACCCGCTGCCGACGGACGTCCGCGGCGAGATCCCGGTGGGGCCGCTGCTGCTGGTCCGGGCCGACCCGTTCGGGCTCACGCGCCGCGTCAGGTCGTACGGGGAGCCCGTCACCCTCCTGGTACGGCCCCGCACGGTCGCGCTGCCCGTCCCCCCGTCCGGCAAGGCCCACCACCTGGAGGGCCCCACCAGCGACAGCGCGCCGAGCGGCACGGTCACCTTCCACACCCTGCGCGAGTACGTGGTCGGCGACGACCTGCGCCACGTCCACTGGCGCTCCAGCGCCCGCACGGGGACGCTCATGGTCCGCCAGCTCATCGACGCCAGCCTGCCCACCACCACGGTGGTCCTGGACACCCGGGAGCTCACGGAGCCGGCCGTGGACGCCGCCGCCTCGGTCGCGCTGGCCGCCGCCAGGGCCGGTTTCCCGGTACGGCTGCTCACCGGCGACGGCCCGCTCCCGGACACCAAGGACCCGGAGAGCGTGCTGGACCGCCTGGCCCTGGTACGGGCGGGCACGGAAGGCGTCACCGAGCCGTTACGCCTGGCCCGTGGGGGCGGCTCCCTGGTGCTGGTCACGGCGGACCCGGAGGAGGCCGGACGCGCGGCGGGCGCGCGCCGGCGCTTCGACCGGGTGATCTGCGTGTACGTCGGTCCCGGCGACCCGGTCGCGGTCCCGGGGGTCCGGGTCCTCCCGGTCTCCTCCCTGGACGCGCTCCCGCTCATGTGGGGGTCCCGATGACCCACCAGACACCGGATCCGCCGGGCTCGCACGGCGGGCCGCCGTCGCCCCCGTGGCTTGGGACTCCGTCGGCGTCGCCGGGGGGCCGCCGCCGGCGCGCGACGGACGCGGGCGCATCCGGAGGGACGGTGTCCGGGGGTGCTCCGGCTCCGCGCCATGGCGGCGAACCGTCACGGGAGCGAGCGCATGAGGACCTGCAGGGCGGCAGCGGCCAGGGCACGCATGCGTTGAGGGACGCAGGGCAGGGCGCGTACGCGGCGGGGCCGGCCGTGCGGGGCGCGCAAGCGGCGGGGGCGGCCGTGCGGGGCGCGCACGCGGCGGGGGCGGCCGTGCGGGGCGCGCACGCGGCGGCGGCGTCGCGGGGGCGGGATGAGGTGGTGTTGTGGCGGCGGCTGGTCGGGTTGGCGTTGGTGGCGGCCGTCGCGGGCACGGCAGGTTGGGGGTTCCATCGCGTCTTCCCCGGCACCGAGCTCCTGATCGCCGTCGTCCCGGCGGCCACCGCCCCCGCCGTGGTCGCCGCGCTCGCCCGCAGCCGCCCCCTGTGGCTGGCCCTGGCCCTCGACCTGGTTGTCTGGCTCGCCGGCACCATCCCTCTCTACAAGGGCCTCCAGCCCACGGTCTTCGCCGACGTGGCGAACGCCTGGCCCGCCCTGCTCACCACCCTCCTCCCCGCCCAGCCCGAGCCGCACCTTCTCGTCCTCGTCCACACGCTGGTCTGGGCGGCCGCCACCATCGGCGCCGAGACCATGGTCAGGACCCGCACCAGGGTCGCGGCCGCCGTCCCCGCCCTCCTCGTCCTCGGCGCGGCGCTGCTCCTGGGCGTGGACGGCGAGGGGTCGAACCTTCCGGTGGCGGGCGCGCTGTTCGTGCTCATCGCGGCCCTGGCGCTCCTGCGCGCGGAGCGCTCCCCGGTCTGGCTGCTCACCGGGGTGCCGGCCGCCGCCGCGCTGGCCGCGCTGGCGCTGGTCGTGGGCCCCCTGCTGCCGATCGCCGCGCGGCCGTACAACCCCCGCGACGACGCCGACCTCCCCCCGCCCGTACGCGTCGACAGCGTCAGCCCGCTGGACAGGGTCTCGGCGTGGCTGCAGATCCCCGACAGGGAGCTGTTCACCGTCAAGGCCGACAAGCCCCTCAACTGGCGGCTGGCCGTGCTCGACCGGTACGACGGCGTCCGGTGGACCACCGGCGCCCGCTTCCAGCCCACCGGCGGCCGGGTGCCCGAAGGCGACTGGACGGGCGAGGTGGACGTCGTACGCCAGAAGGTGACGTTCGTCGGCCTCCCGGGCACCTGGCTGCCCGCGGCCGAGCGGCCCGAGCAGGTCAGCGGTGTGCGCGGGCTGGTAGTGGACCCCGAGAGCGGGGCGCTGCTGGCGGCCGGGAGACCCGCCAAGGGGACGGGGTACGAGGTGACCTCGCGCGTCCCCAAGCCGTCCAAGGACGACCTGCTCGCGGCCACGCCCGTGCACGACCCGAGCCTGACCGCGTTCCCCGCCGGGCCGCAGCAGCGGCTGTTCGGCAGGCTCGCGCAGGAGGCCACGAAGGGCGCGACCACGCCGATCACGCGGGCGTACCGGCTGCAGAAGTACCTGCGCACCAACGCGAGCTACGACGTCACCGCGCCCCCCGGGCACTCGTTGAAGGGGCTGGAGTTCTTCCTGCAGACGACGCATCGGGGCACGTCGGAGCAGTTCGCGAGCGCGTTCGCGCTCATGGCCAGGACGCTCGGGCTGCCCTCGCGGGTGGTGGTGGGGTTCCGGCCGGGGGAGGCGTCCGGCGGGATGTACCACGTCAAGTCGGGCCACGTGCTGGCGTGGGCGGAGATCAAGTTCGACACGCTGGGCTGGCGGCCGTTCTACCCCACGCCGGGCCGGAGCGGCGCCAAGGACGACCACGACGTCGTGTCGTCGGCCATCGAGGAGAGCGAGGAGCTGGAGGGCGAGTTCACGCAGGGCGGGAGCGACCGGCCGAAGACGTCGCGGCCGCAGGCCACGGGGAACGGCGAGGAGCCCGCGAGCGGCCCGGCGATGTGGGTGGTCGCGTCGGTGGCGGGCGGGGCACTGCTGGCGGCGTACGCGGGCGTGGTGGTGGCCCTGCCGTGGTGGCGCAGGCGCAGGCGCCGCCGGGCCGAGGGGCCCGAGCAGCGGGTGCTCGGCGCGTGGCGGCAGACGTGCGACGACCTGGGTCTGAAGGGCGAGCACGCCCTGACCGCCGCGGACGTCGTCGCCCGGCAATCAGCCGAAATATCGCCTCACATCCTGCCGTTGGCGGAAATTTCCAACTTCGTCAGGTACGCCCCCGACGCCGTCACCGAGGACGCCGCCACCGCGGCCTGGCGGCGCAGCGACGCCATCCGCAGGGCCGTACGCGCCAGGACGCCCCTCACCACCCGCCTGCTCAACCGCCTCCTCCTGCGATGACGCGCGCATGAGAAGCGTCGAGGCCCAGCTCCTGCACCGCCCGCCGGGCCTGGCCGCGGGCGAGATCGTCAGGCGGCTGGGGGCGATGCAGGCCCAGGACGTCCCCGCCGCCCTGCTCGCCTTCCGCGCCCGCTCCGCCACCCTCACCAGGCAGGACGTCGAGACCGCCTGGCACGGGGAGCGCGAGATCGTCAGGACCTGGGGCCCGCGCGGCACGCTCCACTTCGTGCACGCCGACGACCTCCCATGGCTGCACACCCTCACCCGGCGCGCCACGAACACCCTGCGCCGCCTCCGCGAGGAGGGCGTCACCGGCGACGACCTGCCCGCGCTCATCGGCCGCGCCCTCGAGGGACAGGGCCCGCTCACCAAGGCCGAGCTGGAGGAGCGCCTGGCCGGCCGGGCCCGCGGGCAGGGCGTCGTGCACCTGGTGGCGCTGGCCGCCTACCACGGCCTGGCCGTCCTGGGCCCGCTCCGCCAGGGCAAGCCCACGTACGTGCACGCCGCCGACTGGCTGGGCGCCCCGATCGTCCCAGAGCCCGACCGCGACCGCGCGCTCAAGGAGCTGGCCACCCGCTACCGCCGCGCCCACCACCCCGCCGGGCCCGAGGACCTGGCCGCCTGGTCGGGCCTGCCGCTGGGCGAGGCCCGCGCCGCCTGGAGCCTGGGCCCAGCCGGCCCGCCGCCCGCCGAGGAGGAGCCGGTGGCACGCCTGGCGCCCGCCTTCGACGAGTACCTGCTGGGCTGGCGCAGCCGTGACCCGATCCTGGCGGCCGCGCACGCGCGGAAGGTGTTCCCCGGCGGGGGCGTACTGCGGCCCGTCGTGCTGGTGGGCGGCGTGATCAGGGGCGTGTGGGGGCGGAAGGGGACGCAGGTGAGCGTAGAGCCGTTCGACGAGCTTCCCGGCGATCTGCTTGAGACCGAGATCGCCGACGTCCGCCGCTTCCTGGAATGACCGCGGCGTGAAAGTGATCCGGCGTATCGGGTGATAACCCATGACCACTGATATGTCGGAAGGTTGCACATGACGGGGGAGACGATCGCGATGCAGGTGCCCTGGGCGGCCCGCGCGCCGGGCGCCCTGGACGAGGAGGGGTTCGCCGAGGCGTTCGACGCCCACTTCGGCGAGATCCACGCCTACGTCGCCCAGCGGCTCGGCCCGGACAACGCCGAGGACGTCGTCGCCGAGACGTTCCTGACGGCGTTCCGCAAACGCGCGCACTACGACCCGTCCCGTGCGAGCGTGCGAGCCTGGCTGTACGGGATCGCCACGAACCTCATCGGCAAGCACCGCCGCCTGGAGGCCCGCACCCTGCGCGCGCTCGGACGCTGCGGCCCCGAGCCCCAGTCCCCCGGGCACGAGGAGTCGGTCGCGGTCCGCGTCAGCGCCCAGAGCCTGCGCCCGGAGCTGGCCGCCGCCCTGGCCGAGCTGGACCGCCGCGACCGCGACGTCCTGCTGCTCGTCGCGCTCGCCGGGCTGAGCCACGACGAGATCGCCACCGCGCTCGGCATCCCGTACGGCACCGTCGGGTCCCGCCTGAGCCGGGCGAGGAAGAAGCTGCGTGCCCAGCTCGGGGAGGTGCTCGTCCATGGATGACCTGGAGCGCGTCAGGGAGCTGTACGGCACCCCGCGGCCCGACCCGGACGCCCAGGCCAGGGTGTGGCGGAGCGTGACGGCCAGGCGGCGGCGCCGGCGGCTGCCGTGGCTGATGGTCCCGGTCGCCGCGGCGGCCGTCGCGCTGGCGTTCGTGCCGCACCAGCCCCCCGTTCAGGAACCACACGTCTCCGGGCGCTCCGTGCTGCTGGCGGCGGCCACGAGCGCGGCCTCCGGCCCCGCCTCCGAGGGGACGTACTGGCACATCAAGAAGGTGCGGGACGGCTCCAAGGTGACCGAGCTCTGGGCGGCCAGGGACGGCCGGGCGTGGACGTCGGACGGGGGCCGGGTCTCGCGGGTCACCAGCGGGTCGCCGTTCAGCATGGCGGGGCGCGACCTGACCATCGAGCAGATCCAGAGCCTTCCCGCGGACCCGGCGGCGCTCAAGGAGCGGGTGGCCGCGATGCTGCCGCCGGACGCCCGGGGCCTGCTCGCCGACGCGCTCAGCGGCCTGCTGTGGACCAAGCCGTCCCCGCCCGCCGTCCGCGCCGCCGCCTACCGCGTCCTGGCCGACCTGCCCGAGGTGAGCTACCTGGGGGCGAGCGGTCGCGGCGAGGCGTTCTCGTACGAGCTGCCCAGCGGCGTCCGGCGCACGCTCGTCATCGACCCGGAGACCTCGCAGGTGCTCTCCTGCACCGACAGCAGGCCGTCCCCGCGCACCGAGCGCGTCATCGAGGCGGGCTGGACCGACCGAGGCCCCCGCTAGAACCTTCCGACGACGACGACGACGACGGCGGCGGCGGCGCGTGGGTTCCGCGCGCCCTGAAACAGGAGCCACGACGTGTTCTGGCGTGCCCGCACGACCTCAGGCAGGGCCATCTGCCTGAGCGACCAGTTTCCCGCGATCAAGGTGGAGGAGGTGATGCGAGGGTCGGTCAGGTTCGCCGGACAGCCGCCGGTCGAGCTGGGGGCGGAGGTCGACTGGACCGCGAACCCGCACGGCAACCGCTCCTGGGCGCTGAACCTGCACGCGCTGCGCTGGATGGGCCGCCTGGTCGCCGAGTACGAGCGCTCGGGCGGCCGGGCGTACCTCGACCGCGCCTCCGACCTGGCCGAGCAGTGGATCCGTGGGAACCCGCGCGGCCGCCCCCACGTCAGCCCGTGGGCGTGGGCCGAGCACGCGGTCGCGTTACGCGCCCCGGCGCTCGTGTGCCTGAGCGAGCACGTGCGGACCCGGCTGCTCTGGGAGAGCCTGGCCGAGCACGGCGAGATCCTGGCCGACCCCGCCCTCTACCGCGCGGGCCACAACCACGGCCTGGACCAGGACATCGCGCTGCTGGTGGTCGGCTGCCGGCTCGGCCGGGCGCGCTGGCGCGACCTCGCCGTCCGCAGGATGACCGCCTCCGCCGAGCTGGCCATCGACGAGCAGGGGGTGCTCCAGGAGCAGGCCCCCCGCTACGGCCTGTACGTGCACCGCCGGCTCGGCGTGGCGCTGCGGGCGATCGGCGAGAGCGGAGCCGAGCCGCCTCAGGCGTTGATCGCCCGGCGCAGGGCGCTGGAGGCGTACGTGGCGCACGCCACCCAGCCCGACGGCTGCCTCGCCCCCATCGGCGACAGTCCCGCCGACGCCCGCGCGGACGGCTTCCCCCACGAGGGGCCGGTGGTGCGGGTGTTCGACGGCGGATACGTCTTCGGCAGGACCGCCTGGGACGACCCGGGCTCGGCCTTCTACTCGATCAGGTTCGGCCCCGGCCGGCGACTGCACGGGCACGAGGACCACCTGGGCGTCACCTACAGCGCCCAGGGCCGGCGGATCCTGGTCGAGGCCGGGTTCCACTCCTACGAGCGGACGGGGTACGCGGAGTGGACCCGCTCGCCCGAGGCGCACAACGTGCCGATCGCGGAGGGCGCCTTCCGCCCGGGCACGCCCACGCGGCTCGTCGGCTCCTCCATCGGGCCGTCGCGCCAGTGCTTCGAGCTGGCCGACGACGCCTACGGGCCGACCAGGACGCGGCGTGTCCTCGTCGGCCACGGGCCCGACCTGATGGCCGTGCACGACTCCGTCGCCCATGGGAACCTGCGCAGCCTCTGGCACTTCGACCCCGCGCTCGAGGTGGTCGCACGCCGCGACGGCGCCGTGGTGCTGGGCGCGGGGGACTGGCGGGTGACGCTGCTGCAGTTCCCCGGGCCGGGGATGGCGGTGCGCCCGGGGCTGATCTCGACGGGCTACCTGCGTACCGCCGAGGTGGTGACCGTGCTGTCGCCTCCCGCGGCAGGCGTCCTCACTGTGATCGTGCCCGGTGCCGCCGACCCCCGCGTGTCGGTCTCGGACGACACACTGACCGTCCACACCCCGGGCGGCCCCGTCACGCTTCATCGGCCGTACCTGTTGTGATGTACCCCCTATGGGGTTATTGTGGGGTCATGCCGAAGATCAACGTGTACCTGCCGGATGAGCTGGCGGAGGCCGTCAAGCAGGCCGGCGTGCCGGTGTCGGCCGTCTGCCAGCGAGCACTGGAGCAGGCGGTGCGCAGGGTGACCGCCATCAGGGAGACCGTCCTCGCGGATCTCGACCTGGAGGAGCCGACGGGTGCGCTGACCCACCTGACGGGGCGGGCGCGTACGGTGCTCAAGCTCGCCGCCGAACAGGCCCGCGCCGAGGGAGCGGCCGGCGTCGGGACCGAGCACCTGCTCGGCGGCATGCTGAGCGAGGGCACCAACCTGGCGCTACGTGTTCTGCACGCCATGGACATCCAGCCCGAACAGGTCAGACGCGACCTCGCCCAGCGCCACCAGCCCGCGTCGGGCACGGAGGCGCCGCGGAGCTTCAGCGGCCCGGCGGCCAACGCGCTCGAGTTCGCCGTCACGGAGGCCACCTCGCTGGGCCACAACTACGTCGGTTGCGAGCACCTCCTGCTGGGCCTGGTCGCCGAGCCGGACGGCACCGCCGGCCAGGTCCTGCGCGCGCTGGGCGCCGACCCCAGGCTCACCCGGCGCGCCGTGACCGCGGCCCTGGCCGGCTACGTCCACCTACGCGCCCAGACCCAGCACGCCGAGTCCGGCGCCCAGGGTGGGGATCAGCTCGCGGCGCTGGCCACCGTGGTCAAGAACGAGCTGCGGTCGATCGCGCAGCGCCTGGAACGCCTGGAACGCCACGTCGGCCTCGACGCCTGAGGGCAGCTCGGTGAAGACCTCCGCGGCCCTTCGCCTCGCGCTCGCGGCGCTGATCGTGGTGGGCCTCGTGATCGCGGCTCTGTGACCCCCTGTCCGGCGTCAGAGCCAGTTCCGCCTCTTGAAGACCAAGTAGAGCGTCAAGCAGACGGCCGCCATCAGCACGATCGCGAACGGATACCCGAACACCCAGTGCGTTTCGGGCATGAAGTCGAAGTTCATCCCGTAAATGGTCCCCACCAGGGTCGGGGCGAAGAGAATGGCGGCCCAGGCGGAGATCTTCTTGACCTCCTCGCCCTGCTGGATGCTCGCCTCCGTCATCCGGGCCATCTCCGCGTTCTGCGCCTGCGTCACCAGCGTCGAGTTGACGACCAGGATGTTCTGCAGCGTCGTGCGGAAGGACGAGATCCGCTCCGCCACGGTGATCGCGTGGTCGGCCACGTCACGCAGATAGCTCTGCAGTTCGTCGTTGACTCCATACTTGGCCGCCCCCGCGATGAGCCCGTGCAACATGCCCACCAGCGGCGCCGTGGCCCGCTGGAACTCGATCACCTCGCCGGACAGCTCGTAGACGCGCCGCGACACCGAGGGGTCGCCGCCGAAGACCTGGACCTCGATCTCCTCGATGTCCTTCTGCAGGCCGGCGACCACCGGCGCGTAGCCGTCGACCACCGCGTCGAGGATGGCGTAGAGCACCGCCTGCGGGCCCTGCCGGAGCAGATCGGGGTCCGACTCCATGCGCTTGCGGACGGACTGCAGGTCAGGGGCCTCCGCATGGCGTACGGTGATCACGAAGTTGGGCCCGACGAAGACGTGGACCTCCCCGAACGCGACCTCCTCCACGTCGTCCAGGTAGCGGGCGGCGCGCAGCACCACGAAGAGGGTGTCGCCGTAGCGGTCGGCCTTGGGCCGCTGGGAGCCGACGATGGCGTCCTCCAGCGCCAGCTCGTGCAGCTCGAACTCCTCGCCGAGCTTGACCAGCTCCCACTCCTTCGGCCGGTAGAGGCCGATCCAGGCCATGCTCTCCGGCATCTCCTTGAGCCGCTCGAAGGCGTCGGCGAGCGAGCCGGGGTTGTCGACGCGCTCGCCGCTGCGGTAGATCGCGTTGTCGATGACGGTCGGCCGGTACGGCCGCTCCTCTGCGGCGCGCGGGTCCATCGAGTGCTCAGGCGCCTCCTCGCGTACCTCACCGCTGCGCCTGAAGCCCTTCACCCTGGCCATGGTCCACTCCCTGGAACTACGAGAGCTCGTCGAGTCGTTGTGCGGCGCGGTCCCTGATGGTCTTGCGCCACATCGGCGTCCACCCGAACAGCAGCCCGTGCGGCCGCCCGAGCGCCATCTTCGACCAGCGCTTGAAGTCGAATTCGTCGTGATGGCGGACGATCAGATCGTCCTCGAACCTGAACAGCGCGTCGATCTCGTTCACGACCTCGCGCCCTGTGCTGGCGAAGGTGTACCGCGACGTCCAGTGCGCGCTCCCGGTGTAATCGTCGGCCGTTACGTCACGATATGCGGACTTCAGCCCGTCGCGCACGCCGAGCTGCAGCCGCCACATCCTCATCACGTTGGCGCGCCCCTCGACCTCCTGGAAGATCGGATCGCCGAAGCTGACCTCAGGGTGATAGCAGCGCTCCATGGCCGCGAGGTCCGCGCGGCCCAGAGCGTCGAAGAAAGCGCGGATGAGCGCCACGTGCTGATCGTTCACCTTCCTATCAGACCACGGCCGCGCCGTTGTCCAGCAGACTGCCTGAGAGATGGGGGACGGGGGTACGGAATTGTCGGGAAGTCGGTGCCAAGCACCACTTTCCCGGAAAAGACGACGTACACGTGCGGCACCCGCGCGTCAGAATCTTCTTCAGTGGGTGTGGCCACGGACGAGACTCCGGCTGGATAGGGTTTCTCCTCGATGGAACAGCTCTGGGCCCACCTGATCAAGGTTCAGCCTGACCCCGACCCGTGGGTCGTGGGGGTCTCGGCTCTGGCCGCGTTCGTGCTCGTCGGCTTCCGCATGCCCTGGCAGGTGTCCAGGGGCCTGATCACGATCGCCCACGAGGGCGGCCACGCGCTGATGGCGCTGGTCACCCGGCGCAAGCTCGAAGGCATCCGCCTCCACTCCGACACGTCCGGCGTGACCCTGACCAGGGGCAGGCCCACCGGGCCCGGCATGGTGCTGACCGCACTCGCGGGCTATCTCGCGCCGCCGCTGCTCGGGCTGGCCGCCGCCTGGCTGACCGAGAAGGGGCACATCACGCTGCTGATCTGGGGCGTGCTGCTCTTCCTGGTCTGCATGCTGCTGCTGATCCGCAACCTGTACGGCGCGCTGATCCTGCTGGCCACCGGCGGCGCCGTCTTCGCCCTGATCATGTACGCGCCGGCCGAGGTCCAGCAGGTCGTCGCGCTCGTCGCGGTCTGGTTCCTGCTGTTCGGCGGGATCAGACCGATCATCGAGTTACAGCGCAAGCGGCGCAGGCGGCAGGCGAGAGACTCCGACGCCGACCAACTGGCCAGGCTGACGTTCCTGCCTGGCGGGTTCTATGTCTTCTTCTTCCTGCTGGTATCGGTCGTGTCCGCGGCCTTCGGGGCGTACCTCATGAATCCCCTCTAATCTCGAAAATTCGCACTAAACTCGCCCGTAACAGGGGGGAGTGCCGTGCTGCCAGTCGAGGACGCGCCCGGCTACCGGGTACTCGATCAGGCGGGTCAGGGCGGATTCGCCGTCGTGTACCGCGCCTATCAGGAGCGCCTCGACCGGGTCGTGGCGCTCAAGGTGCTGTCCGTCGACCGGGTCGACCAGCGGACGATGCGCAGGTTCCAGCGCGAGCTGCAGCTCACGGGCCGCCTCACCGGCCACCCGAACGTCGTGACCGTCTTCGACACCGGCGTCACCCGCTCGGGCAAGCCGTACATCGCGATGGACTTCTTCGAGAACGGCTCGCTGCGCGACAAGATCCGCAAGGAGGGGCCGCTGCCGGTGCCCGACGTGCTGCGGGCCGGGGTGAAGCTCGCGGGGGCGCTGGCCGCCGTGCACGAGGCCGGGGTCCTGCACGGCGACATCAAGCCGCAGAACATCCTCATCTCCCGGTACGGCGAGCTCGCCATCGCCGACTTCGGCGTGGCCAGGGTCGTCGACTCCTCGGAGGTCTCCGCCACGTCGCAGGCGTTCACCCCGCTGCACGCCGCCCCCGAGGTGCTCACCGGGCAGCCCCACTCCGCCTCGACCGACATCTACTCGCTCGGCTCGACCCTCTACCACCTGCTGGCCGGCCAGCCCGCCTTCCACAACCCGACGGACCCGTCGATCGCGCCCCTCATGTACCGGGTGCTCGCCATCGAGCCGCCCCCGATCAACCGCTCCGACGTGCCGCCGCCGGTCCTCCAGACGATCCTGCGGGCGATGTCCAAGCAGCCGGAGCACCGGTACGGCTCCGCCCGCGAACTGGCCCGGCGGCTGCAGGAGGTCCAGGCCGAGCTGGGCCTGCCGGTGACGGACCTGGTGGGCCAGGACCCCGGCCCCGGTCCGTCGGTCTCCACCGTTCCCCGCACCCGCGCGGAGCACCCGCCCACCGCCTCCTCCCGCTTTCCGGCCACCGGCAACCACCTGCCCGCTGCCGCCCACCCGGCGCCGGCCGCGTACCCGGGCACCCGGCCGCCGGCCGGCGGTGGCCCAGCCGCTGGTGGCCCGGACGGCGGTGGCCCGGACGGCGGCGGCGGGCACGTGACGGGGCAGCGCGCACCCCACTTGACGGGGCAGCGCGCACCCCAGGGGACGGGGCGGCACGGGCTCCAGGGGACGGGTCAGGACCCCATGGCGTCCGGGCCGCAGCCCGGCGCCACCAATCCGCCCGTACCGGGCGGGGAGACAGAGCTTCCCGGCGAGGGGCGCCTGCGGCGGAGTCTCGTGGTCGGTGCGGCGGTGGCGGCCGTCGTGCTCGGCGGCACGGGGGCGGCGCTCTACGTCTCACTCAGGAAGACCGACACACCCTCGGCCGCACAGCCGAAGACGTCCGAGCCCGCCATCCAGGACACCGCCACCACCATCGACAAGCGCTCCATAGCCGCGCTCAGGCCGCGCGGCCTCAAGGCCAAGGACGGAGGCACCATGGTCGAGCTGACGTGGAAGCTTCCGGCCGGCGCCCGCCGCTATCCCGTGGTCCTCCAGCGTTCCCCGGTCAAGAAGGGCGAGCAGCCCCTGACCGCCCTCGGGCAGGGCGCCACCGAGACCCGGGTCGCGGGCCTCGACCCGGGCAAGGGCTACTGCTTCCTGGTGGGCGTGCCGCTCCAGATCTCGAAGAACTCCACGGTCGCGTGGTCCAAGCCGGTGTGCGTCCGCGGAGCCGTGGTCCGCTCACCCGAGTAGCTTGCGCGCGGCCTGCTCGATCTCGTCCTCCGACAGCAGCACGTGGTCGGCCGCCCTGCCGAGGGGGATGAAGCTGTCGGCCGAGGTCACCCGGCCGATCCTCCCGGTGAACCCGGCGTCGAGCAGCTCCGCCGCGATCGCCTCGGAGACGCTGCCGGTGTGCCGGGTCTCGTCGGCGATCAGCACGTTGCCGGTCAGCTCGGCCGCGCGCAGCAGGTCCTCCTTCGGCAGCGGCGCCAGCCAGCGCAGGTCCAGGACGCGGCACCCGACGTTCTCCTGGGTCAGCCGCACGGCGGCCCGCAGGCTCATCCGCACGCCGTTGCCGAACGTCACGATCGTCAGGTCGCGGCCGTCGCCGTAGGAGCGCGCCCGCCCGATGGGCACGTGCGTCTCCGCCCAGCGCCCGGGGGGCGGGTAGGGCGCGAGCCAGCCGCCGTCGCCCTCCTCGAACAGGTCGCGTGTGTGGTAGAGGGCGATCGGCTCCAGGAACACGCAGACCGAGCCGCACGTACGGGCCGCCGCCAGGCAGGTGCGGAGCATGGCCGCCGCGTCGTCGGGCCGCGCGGGCGAGGCGATGACCAGGCCGGGGATGTCGCGCAGCGCGGCCACCGAGTTGTCGTTGTGGAAGTGCCCGCCGAACCCCTTCTGGTAGGCGTACGCGGCCACCCGCACCACCATCGGGTTGGTGTACGAGCCGCGCGAGAAGTACGACAGCGTGGCCGCCTCCCCGCGGATCTGGTCGAGCGCGTTGTGCAGGTAGGCCAGATACTGGATCTCCGGCACGGGGAGCAGCCCCGACACGCCCGAGCCGAGCGCCAGCCCCAGGATCGCCTGCTCGTCGAGCAACGTGTCGAACACCTGCCCCGCGCCGAACCTCTTCTGCAGCCCCCTGGTCACGCCGTAGACGCCGCCCTTCTTGGCGACGTCCTCGCCGAACACGGTCATCTCGGGGTAGACGGCCAGCGCGTCGGCGAGCGTGCGGTTGATGGCCTGCGAGAGCGTCATCGGCTTGTCGTGCTCGGGCAGCTGCCCGGCGAAGGCCTTCTCCCTGGCCGCCGGCATGGCCGCCATCGGGCTGATCTTCGCGATCAGCTCGGGCCGGCGCGGCGCGAGCGGCTCCATGATCTCCTTGGCGGAGCCGAGCCGCGGGCTGCGCGTCGTCTCGAGCGCGATCCGCAGCACGTGCTCGCGCTGCGACTCGTACGTCTTGAGCAGCTCTTCCGGCGTGCTCAGCCCGGCCTCCACGAGCAGCGCCGCCGTGCGCACCAGCGGGTCGCGCTCGAGGTCGGCCCGCAGCTCCCGCTGGGTGCGGTAGGCCTGCTCGACGTCGGACCCGGCGTGCCCCATGAGCCGCACGGCGGACAGGTGGAGGAACGCGGGGGAGCGGTGCTCGCGTACGTGCCGGACCGCGCGGACGGCGGCGTCGTACGCCTCGGCCAGGTCGCAGCCGTCGGCGGCGAAGTATGCGATGCCGGGACGCCGCGCGGCCGCCTCCACCCAGCCCTTGGGCGTGCGGACGCTGATGCCGATGCCGTTGTCCTCGCACACGAACAGGATCGGCAGCGGCTGCCCCTGGTAGGTGGCGTAGGAGGCGGTGTTGAAGCCGCTCAGGGCGCTCGCGTGGTTGATCGAGGCGTCGCCGAAGCTGCACACCGTGACGGCGTCGGCCGGCTGCCAGTGGCAGGGCGCGCCGAGCGCCCTGGCCCGCTCGATGGCGAACGCCACGCCCACCGCCCTGGGCAGGTGGCTGGCGATCGTCGAGGTCTGGGGGATGACGGCCAGCTCGGGATGGCCGAACACCTTGTGCCTGCCGCCCGCGATCGGCTCGCCGGCCGCCGCGGTCAGGCCCATGAGCACGTCGCGGATGCCCTCCTCGGGCAGCCTGCCCGCCTGCTCCGACCTGGTCAGGTAGAAGGCGCCCGAGCGGTAGTGGAGCAGCGCGGGGTCGGTGGGCCGCAGGGCGGCGGCGACGGCCGCGTTGCCCTCGTGGCCGGCCGAGCCGATCGTGTAGAAGCCCTCGTCCCGCTCGCGCAGCCAGCGGGCCGCGATGTCCAGCAGGCGGCTGTCGACCTGGCGGTGGAAGAGCTTCAGGCACTGCTCGCCGGTCAGGGACGTGCCCTCGTGGACCGGCCGCCCCGGATCTCGTGCGGGGCCCGTCGTCAGCGCCGCAACCGCTTGGGTGAAATGAGTCTCAACTGTGTCCCGCGCCACACCACCGATTATGTCTGTGTTCGGCGCCGCCGTCTGCTGGACGCCGCCCACATCTTTTGACCAGCCCGATTGCCCCTACTCATAACTTTTTGTCAGATTTCACAACTTTTAAGCAGATGCGGACGTCTACTCCCATGACATACGTGGCACCCTCAATGCCGCGTTGAACCCCTGGGGTATCCAGAAAGGAACCCGCATGTTGCAACGCATTCGCGTGGCGGCCCTCGCCGTCACGCTGGGCGCCGGGGCTCTCGTCCTCGCACCCACCGCCGCGACGGCGGCCGCGGATCCCGTCGTCACCCGAGTGGGGATCAACCCCGGTCCCCCGATCGACGTCACGAACGGCGCGGTCACGGCCACGTTCCGCTTCGCCACCAAGGGGACGGACAAGGCCGAGCTCCAGCTCAAGCCTCCGGGCGAGATCAGCGTCGGCAAGCCCGTCGACCTGACGCCCACCAAGGACGGCGACTGGACCAGGTGGACCGGCACCAGGTCCTTCGACTCGACGAGCGCCGGCAAGTGGAGCTGGCTCGCCATCGCCGGCGGCTCCTCCCGCGGCGGCACGTTCGAGGTCGTCTTCAAGAAGGTGCTCGACACCAAGATCGTCGACTTCGGCGCCAGTCCCGACGTCGTGGACAAGGGCGACCTGGTCAAGGTCTCGGGCCGGCTCCTGGCCGACGGCAAGGGGTACGGCGGGCAGACCGTCACGATCACCTTCCGCGAGCGCGGCACCGACGCCTACCGTCACGTCACCAAGGTGACGAGCCGCGCCGACGGCTCGTTCAGCGCCGCCGTACGGGCGGATGAGACGGGCTGGTGGCGGGCCGAGTTCGCGGCCACGTCGGCGGCCAAGGACTCGGTCAGCGACACCGACCGGGTCGACGTCAGGCGTGGCGACGTCGACAGCCGGATCGTCGGCTTCGACGCCCGGCCGGAGCCCGTGGACAAGGGCGACCGGCTCACGTTCGGCGGCGCCCTGCAGGTCGAGGGGCGCGACGGCGTGCCCGGCGAGCGCGTGTCGATCTCCTTCCGGGCCGCCGGCTCACACCGGTGGGAGTACGTCACCAGCGACGTGACCGGCCGCGACGGCCGCTTCTGGGCCTCCGCCACCGCGCAGACCTCGGGCTGGTGGCGCGCCGAGTACGCGGGCACCCGCGGCGTGCGCGGCTCGGTCAGCGGCGCCGACTGGGTCCGGGTCGACCAGCCCGCCCCGGCGCCGGAGAAGGCGGACAGCCGGCTGATCAAGTTCAACGCGTACCCCGAGCCGGTCAAGCGCGGCAAGTACGTGAAGGTCACCGGCAAGCTGCAGATCGACGACGAGGGCACCTGGGAGGGCTACCGCGGCAAGGTGGCGCTGTATTTCAAGCGTGCCGGCTCCCACAAGTGGCAGTACGTGAAGACGACCTGGTCGAACTCCAGCGGCCGCCTCTACACCAAGGCCAAGGCGTGGAACTCGGGCTGGTGGCGTTTCGTGTTCGCCGGCGACGATGACGCCAAGGGCGACAGCAGCGGCTCGGACTACGTCCGCGTGAAGCGCTGACCGCCTGATCGACGACCGAGGCCCGGGGACGCCACCCCGGGCCTCGGCTCGTACGGCGGCTACTCCGCCCGCCTGAACTCCGCGATCCCGACCCCCAGCAGCGCCAGCCCGAGCGCGGCCACGACGCCGATCTCCAGCGCCACCGGCACGTGGAAGTCGAACCAGCGGACGCCCGGGTTCAGCACCGCGTTCACCTGCGCGGGCACGTCCAGATACGAGAAGACCGCCTGCCGCAGCGGGTCCACCGCGTACGTCATCGGGTTGACCACGGTCAGCACGTGCAGCCACGAGGGCAGGTTGGCCAGCGGGAACATCGCGCCCGACAGGAACATCATGGGCATGATCGCCATCTGCATCAGCCCGAAGAAGGTCTGCATGTTCTTCATCCGGGCGGCCAGCATCACCCCGAAGGCCGTGATCGTGAACGCCGCGAGGAACATCTCCGCCAGCAGCGTCACGAAGAGCGGGGGCGAGTAGGGCACCCCCACCAGCCCGGCCAGGGCCAGGATGACGACGCCCTGGCCGGTGGCCACGATGGCGCCGCCCAGGCACTTGCCGACCACGATCGCCCCCCGGGAGACGGGCGCGACCAGCATCTCCCTGAGGAAGCCGAACTCGCGGTCCCACACGATGGACCCGGCCGAGAACATCGCGGTCATGATCACGGTCATGGAGATCATGCCGGGATACATGAACGTGCGGTAGTCGATCCCCGGGATCGACCCCCGTACCAGCGACCCCAGTCCCGTGCCCATGACGAACAGCCACAGCACCGGCTGCACCAGCATCGACAGCATGCGGATGCGGTCGTTGAGGAAGCGCAGCATCTCCCGGTGGAGCACGATCTTGATCGCCCGCAGGTCGTGCCCGGCGCTGCGCACCGGCACGCGGACGCTGACGGCCTCTGTCGCCATGGTCATCGCCTCGCCATCGCTCTCATCCACGTCATGTTGTCGGCGCCGGCCTCGGCGTCGCGGATCGTGGAGCCGGTGTACGACATGAACACGTCATCCAGGGACGGCCGCGAGACGCTCACCGACTTGATCGGCAGGCCGAGCTCGGCGAAGAGCCTGGGCACGAACTCCTCGCCCGAGGCCACCGCGAACGTCACCGCGCCCTCGCGCACGGCCGCCTCCAGCCCGAACCGCTCCCGCAGCGCCTTGATCGCCTCCGTGTCGTCGTCGGTCTGGATCTGCACCCGGTCCTCGCCGATGCTCGCCTTCAGCGCCTCGGGCGAGTCGATGACGACGATCTCGCCGTGGTCGATGATCGCGATCCGGTCGCAGTACTCGGCCTCGTCCATGTAGTGGGTGGTCATGAAGATCGTGATGTCCTCGAGCCGCCGCAGCTGGTTGATGTAGCCCCAGATGGCCGAGCGGGTCTGCGGGTCGAGCCCCACGGTCGGCTCGTCCAGGAAGAGCACGCGCGGCGAGTGCAGCAGGCCGCGCGCGATCTCCAGGCGCCGCTTCATGCCGCCGGAGAACGTCATCACCTTGGCGTCCTTGCGGTCCCACAGCGCGACCATCTCCATGACCTGGTGGATCCGGTCGTCGACCATGCTCTTGGGCACGCCGTACAGCTCGGCGTGGAAGCGCAGGTTCTGCTCGGCGCTCAGGTAGCCGTCGAGGGTGGGGTCCTGGAAGACCAGGCCGATGTTCCTGCGCACCTCGTCGCGCTCCCGCACCACGTCGTGGCCCGCCACGGTGGCGCTGCCGCCGGTGGGGTTCACCAGCGTGCAGAGCATGCTGATGGTGGTGGTCTTGCCGGCGCCGTTCGGGCCGAGGAAGCCGAAGACCTCGCCGGGCCGCACCTCGAAGTCGACGCCCTTGACGGCCTCGACCTTCCCGTACGTCTTCTGCAGCCGATGAACGACTATCGCCGCGTCCACGGTCATTCAGTCCTCCGCCAGGATCTGGAACATCGATCTGCGGGTCTTCTTGATCAGTTCCTTGGTCCGCGCCAGCTGGCTGTCGCTGGCAGTGCGGACCAGGTGGGAGAAGGCCTCGTTGAGCTGGCCCCAGAGCAGGCGCAGCTCGTGGTGGTCCTGCGGCACCGAGCGGGCGACCTCGTCCCACGGCGCCTCGCCGGCGTGCCCGGCCGCCTGCCGGCGACCCTCCTCCGTCAGGCTGTACGTACGGCTCCCGCCGGATTCGCCGCCGGTCACCAGGCCCTCGTCCTCCAGTTGCTGGAGCGCCGGGTACACCGAGCCGGGGCTGGGCCGCCACACGCCGCGGCTGCGCTCCTCGATGTCCTGGATCATCTGGTAGCCGTTCTGCGGCCCCTCCAGGAGCAGCGCCAGCAGTGCCGCCCTGACGTCGCCGCGGCGGACCCGCGGAGCGGGCGTCTCCCAGTGCGCGACCGGGCCGAACCCGGGACCGTGCGGGGGCGGAGGGGGCGGAGGGGGCGGCGCGAACGGGGGCGCGCCGAACGTGCCCGGCCCCGGAGGCGGGACGGGAGGGGGCGGTGGAGCATCCCAGAAGTCAGGATCGCGCATGATTGCCTCCAACTATCGAGATATCTTGACGATATATCTAGATAGTTGGCATGAGCAAGGACACATCGGGCATGGCCCTGAAAGTTAGTGACCGTTAACGGAGGCGTCGATCGCCGCCCGCGCCATGGCGTGCAGCAGCGGCCGCATGTCCTGTGCGGGCAGCTCGCCCGCGCTGTGCGGCGTGGAGTTGAGCAGCCCGAACACGGCGTGCGTCGCGGCCCGCAGCCGCGCGGCCGGGCACGAGGGGTGCAGCTCGGCCAGCACGGTCACCCACTCCTCGACGTAGAGCCGCTGCAGCCGCCTGATCTGGCGGCGCTCGGGCTCCGGCACGTTGCCCAGCTCCCTGTCGTGCACCGTGATCAGCGCCGGCTGCTCGATCGCGAACGTGATCTGCACGTTGAGCAGCGCGTCCAGGGTCTCCTGCGGATCCCGGCACGAGGTGACCGCCGCGACGGCCGATGCGCGCAGCCGCGAGCTGACGTCGAGCAGCATCTCCGACAGCAGCGCGTCCTTGCCGCTGAAGTGCCGGTAGAGCGCGGGGCCCGAGACGCCGACCGCGCCGCCGATGTCCTCGATCGAGACCCCGTGGAAGCCGCGCGCGGCGAACAGCCGGGCCGCCGCCTCGAGGATCTCCCCGCGCCTGTTGCGCCGATTCCGGGTAGGGGCGGTGGTGGTCACGTCTCACATGCTAGACGACTACGTTAATGGTGACTAACATCTCGTGCTATGAGAGGGGAGTCATGAGCGACTGGCCGGTGCTGAAGTCGGCCGCCGATCCCGGCGGCGAGGCATACAAACGCAACGCCGAGCTCAACGAGCGGCTCGCCGCCGAGCTGCTCGAACGCCTGGTCGCCGCCGCGCGGGGCGGCCCCGAGCGCTCGCGCAAGCGGCACGTCGAGCGCGGCAAGCTGCTGCCGCGCGACCGCGTGGACGGCCTGCTCGACCCCGGCTCGCGCTTCCTGGAGCTGTCGCCGCTGGCCGCGACCGGGCTCTACGACGACCAGGCGCCCGCCGCCGGGATCATCACGGGCGTCGGCCGGGTCTCGGGCCGCGAGTGCGTGATCGTCGCCAACGACGCCACCGTCAAGGGCGGAACGTACTATCCGATGACGGTCAAGAAGCACCTGCGCGCGCAGGAGGTGGCCCTGCACAACCACCTGCCGTGCGTCTACCTCGTGGACTCCGGCGGGGCCTTCCTGCCCAAGCAGGACGAGGTGTTCCCCGACCGCGAGCACTTCGGGCGCATCTTCTACAACCAGGCCACCATGTCGGCCCGCGGCATCCCGCAGATCGCCGCCGTGCTCGGCTCGTGCACGGCGGGTGGCGCGTACGTGCCCGCGATGAGCGACGAGGCCGTCATCGTGCGCGGCCAGGGCACGATCTTCCTGGGCGGCCCGCCCCTGGTGAAGGCGGCCACCGGCGAGGAGGTCACCGCCGAGGAGCTGGGCGGCGGCGACCTGCACGCGCGGGTCAGCGGCGTCACCGACCACCTCGCCGAGGACGACGCGCACGCACTGGCCATCGTCCGCGACATCGTCTCCACGCTCGCCCCGCGCGCCCCGCGCCCGTGGGACACGGTCGCGCCCGAGCCGCCCCGCCACGACCCGCGCGACCTGTACGGGATCGTGCCCGCCGACACGCGCCAGCCGTACGACGTGCACGAGGTGATCGCCAGGATCGTGGACGGGTCGCGCTTCCTGGAGTTCAAGGCCGAGTACGGTTCGACGCTCGTGACCGGGTTCGCCCACCTGCACGGCCACCCGGTGGGGATCGTGGCGAACAACGGCATCCTGTTCAGCGAGTCCGCCATGAAGGGCGCGCACTTCATCGAGCTGTGCGACCAGCGCCGGATCCCTCTGGTCTTCCTGCAGAACATCAGCGGATTCATGGTCGGCAAGGCGTACGAGGCGGGCGGCATCGCCAAGCACGGGGCCAAGATGGTCACCGCCGTCTCGTGCGCCAGGGTGCCCAAGTTCACCGTGGTCATCGGGGGCTCCTTCGGCGCGGGGAACTACGCGATGGCGGGGCGGGCGTACTCGCCCAGGTTCCTGTGGATGTGGCCGAACGCCCGCATCTCGGTCATGGGCGGCGAGCAGGCCGCCAACGTGCTCACCACCGTCGGCACCGCCGACGCCGACGCGATCAGGGCCCAGTACGAGCACCAGGGCAACCCCTACTACTCCACGGCCAGGCTGTGGGACGACGGCGTGATCGACCCGGTCGACACCCGCACCGTCCTCGGCCTGGCGCTGTCCGCGGCGGCCAACGCCCCGCTCGAGCCCGCCGGTTACGGCGTCTTCCGGATGTGACGCGATGCTGTTCGACCGTGTTCTGATCGCCAACAGGGGCGAGATCGCCGTACGCGTCATCCGCACGCTGCGCCGGCTCGGCATCACGTCGGTGGCCGTGCACACGCCGTCGGACGCCGGGGCGCGTCACGTGCTGGAGGCCGACCTCGCCCTCCAGGTGCCGAAATATCTGGATATCGAGGCGATTATCGGGGCGGCTCATGCCGCGGGCGCTCAGGCCGTACATCCCGGGTACGGCTTCCTCTCCGAGAACGCCGCCTTCGCGCGGCGGTGCGCCGAGGCCGGGCTGGTGTTCGTCGGCCCGCCCGCGGCGGCCATCGAGGCGATGGGCGACAAGATCCGCGCGAAGGCCACCGTGTCCGCGGCGGGCGTGCCCGTGGTGCCCGGCGGGGCCGAGCCCGGCGACTCGCTGGAGTCCTGGCGCGACTTCCCCGCGCTGATCAAGCCCTCCGCGGGCGGTGGGGGCAAGGGCATGGTGCTGGTGCGGTCGGCCGCCGAGCTGCCCGAGGCGCTGGAGTCGGCCCGCCGTACGGCGCGGGCGGCGTTCGGCGACGGGACGCTGCTGATCGAGCGGTACGTCGAGAGCCCGCGCCACATCGAGATCCAGGTCCTGGCCGACGGCCACGGCAACGTCGTCCACCTGGGCGAGCGCGAGTGCAGTCTGCAGCGCAGGCACCAGAAGATCATCGAGGAGGCGCCCTCGCCCTTCGTGAGCCCCGAGACGCGCGCCCGCATGGGCGCGGCGGCGGTGGAGGCCGCGCGTGCCGTGGGGTACGTGGGGGCGGGCACGGTCGAGTTCATCGTGGACGGGACCACCGGGGCCCACCACTTCATGGAGATGAACACGCGGCTGCAGGTCGAGCACCCCGTCACCGAGCTCGTGACCGGGCTCGACCTGGTGGAGCTGCAGCTGCGGGTGGCGGCGGGGGAGCGGCTGCCGTTCGGGCAGGAGGACGTGCGCCTCGACGGGCACGCCGTCGAGGCCCGCGTCTACGCCGAGGACCCGGCACGCGGCTTCCTGCCCACCGGCGGCCGCGTGCTCGTGCTCCGCGAACCCGGTGACGGCGTGCGGGTGGACTCCGGCCTGGTCGAAGGCGGGGTCGTGGGGAGCGAGTTCGACCCGATGCTCTCCAAGGTCGTCGCGTGGGCGCCGGACCGGGAGTCGGCGCTCAGGACGCTCGACCGCGGCCTGGCCCGCACGGCCGTGCTCGGGGTGGTCACCAACGTCCCGTTCCTGCGGGCCCTCGCCGCACACCCGGCCGTCAGAGCGGGCGAGCTGGACACCGGGCTGGTCGAGCGGGTGCTCCCAGAGCTGCTCCCGTCCGTGGAGGCGCCCGGCGAGGTGCTCGCGGCGGCGGCGCTCGCCTTCCACGCCCTGCCCCAGGGCGACGACCCGTGGGAGGTCACGGACGGGTGGCGGATCGGCGAGCCGGCCTGGACGACGTGGCGGCTGGAGTCCAGGGACGGCGTGCACGCGGTCGAGGTCCGCGGCCTGCCCGAGGAGGCGGCCGAGGTCCGCATGAACGACGAGACCGCCCCCGCCCGTCTCCGGCGCAGCGGCGCGGAGCTGACGGTCACGGTCGGCGGCCGTACCGACCGCTACCTCCACGTACGCCACGGCGACACGCTCTGGCTCGGCAGGGACGGCGAGGCGTGGGCGCTCACCCGGCACCTCATCGGCGACCCCGGCGACCGGCCCGGCGCGGCGGCCATGGGCGACGGCGTGGTCCGGAGCCCCATGCCCGGCACGGTCCTGGTGGTCAAGGCCCAGGCGGGCGAGCGGGTGAGCGAGGGGCAGCCGCTGGTCATCGTGGAGGCCATGAAGATGGAGCACACGGTCACCGCCCCGCGCGACGGCGTGCTCTCCGAGCTGCCCGTCCAAGCCGGCCAGCCGGTCGACATGGACGCCGTGCTCGCCGTGGTCACCGGTGAGGGAGCGCCGGCGCCTGGAGGAGCGGCGGGAGCGCAGCGACCAGAGCGGGGGAAGGCGACGGCATCGGGGGCGACCGAACCCGCCTCACGGAGTGAGGCCGTGGGCAGGGCGGAGGGGTGATGGCGTACCACATGGAAGGTCTGCCGCAGCAGGTCACGGTCTACGAGGTCGGCCCGCGCGACGGGCTGCAGAACGAGTCCGCGGTCGTGCCCGTCGAGGTGAAGGCCGAGTTCATCGACCGGCTCGCGGACGCCGGCCACAAGGTGATCGAGGCGACCAGCTTCGTGCACCCGAAGTGGGTGCCGCAGCTCGCCGACGCCGACGAGCTGCTCGGCCGGCTGCACAGGAAGCCCGGCGTGCGCTACCCGGTGCTGGTCCCCAACGAGCGCGGCCTCGACCGGGCGCTCGAACGCGGCGTGGACGAGATCGCGATCTTCGCCAGCGCCACGGAGACGTTCGCCGCCAAGAACCTGAACCGGAGCCTGGAGAGCCAGTTCGACATGTTCGAGCCGGTCGTGGCCAGGGCGCTGGACAGCGGCGTGCGGGTGCGCGCGTACGTGTCGATGTGCTTCGGCGACCCGTGGGAGGGGCCGACGCCGATCGCGCAGGTCGTCTCGGTCGGCGAGCGGCTGCTCGGGCTCGGCTGCTACGAGCTGTCGCTGGGCGACACGATCGGGGTCGGCACGCCGGGGCACGTGACCGCGCTGATCGAGGCGTTCCGCCGGCCTGAGCGGCTCGCCGTGCACTTCCACGACACCTACGGCCAGGCGCTCGGCAACACCCTGGCCGCGTTGAGAGCGGGCGTGACCACGGTCGACGCCTCCACGGGCGGCATCGGGGGCTGCCCCTACGCCGAGTCCGCCACCGGCAACCTCGCCACCGAGGACCTGGTCTGGATGTTGCGGGGGCTCGGCATCGAGACCGGGCTCGACCTGGGCAAGCTCGTGGCCACCAGCATCTGGCTGGCCGGATTGCTCGGCCGGCCCAGCCCGTCCCGCGTCGTGCAGGCGCTGTCGAAAGGCTGATCATGCTCAAGGACGAGTACGAAGAGCTGCGCAAGACCGTCGAGTCGTTCGCCCGCGAGGTGGTCGCGCCGGTGATCGGCGATTACTACGAGCGCGAGGAGTTCCCGTACGACATCGTGCGGCAGATGGGCGCCATGGGGCTGTTCGGGCTGCCCTTCCCCGAGGAGTACGGCGGCATGGGCGGCGACTACTTCGCGCTCTGCGTGGCGCTGGAGGAACTGGCCCGCGTCGACTCCAGCGTGGCGATCACGCTCGAGGCCGCGGTGTCGCTGGGCGCGATGCCGATCTACCGGTTCGGCACCGGCGAGCAGCGTGGACACTGGCTCCCCAAGCTGACCTCGGGCTCGGCGCTGGGCGCGTTCGGGCTGACCGAGCCGGGCGGCGGGTCCGACGTGCCGGGCGGCATGCGTACCACGGCCGTGCTCGACGGGGCCGAATGGGTGATCAACGGGACGAAGTCGTTCATCACGAATTCCGGCACCGACATCACGGCCGTCGTCGGCGTGGCCGCGCTCACCGGCGAGCGGGAGATCTCCACGATCCTCGTGCCGAGCGGCACGCCCGGGTTCCAGGTGTCGAAGAAGTACTCCAAGGTCGGCTGGAACGCCTCCGACACCCGCGAGCTCTCGTTCACCGACTGCCGCGTCCCCGCCGCGAACCTCCTGGGCGAGCGCGGCCGCGGCTACGCGCAGTTCCTGCAGACCCTCGACGAGGGGCGCATCGCCATCGCGGCGCTCAGCGTCGGGCTGGCGCAGGGCTGCGTGGACGAATGCCTCAAGTACGTCAGGGACCGGAAGGCCTTCGGCCACCCGATCGGCCACTACCAGGCCATCCAGTTCAAGATCGCCGACATGGAGGCCCGCGCGCACACCGCCCGCCTGGCCTACTACCACGCGGCCGAGAAGATGCTGGCCGGGGCGCCGTTCAAGAAGGAGGCCGCGATCGCCAAGCTGGTCTCGTCGAACGCGGCGATGGACAACTCGCGGGACGCCACACAGGTGTTCGGCGGGTACGGGTTCATGAACGAGTTCCCCGTGGCGCGCTTCTACCGGGACGCCAAGGTGCTGGAGATCGGGGAGGGCACGAGCGAGGTGCAGCGCATGCTCATCGCCCGCCAGCTCGGCCTGGGCGACCTCTGAGCGTCATTCGCGTTGCCGCGCGAGCCGCGCCTCCAGGAGTTTGCGTGAGGAAGGTTGAAAGATCTAGTGTCATCTTCCATGACGGCTGAAGATCTTCTCATCAGGAGGGCGGAGAAGTCGGACGCGGACGAGGTGTTCGCGCTGGCCCGCGAGTTCGGGCTGACGTTCAGGCCCGAGCGCGAGGCCTTCGACGCCGCCCTGCCCGAGCTGCTGGCGAACAAGGACGCCCTGCTGCTCGCAGCCGTCGTCGGCGGGCGCGTCCACGGCTACCTGCTGGGCTTCGTCCACCTGACGCTGTTCGCGAACGGGCCGGTGGCCTGGGTCGAGGAGGCCATGGTCGGGTCGGGGTCGCGGCGGCAGGGGATCGGGCGGGCTCTCCTGGAGGAGTTCGAGCACTGGGCGCGGTCGCGGGAGGCCGGATACGTGGCGATGGCCACGCGACGGGCCCCGGAGTTCTACCACGCGCTGGGTTACGAGGCCTCCGCCACGTTCTTCCGCAAGGTCCTCCGCTAGCCGCCACGCCACCCCACCCCACTCGCCGGTGAGGTGCCGCGTGACCGGGTGACCGGCGGGGGATTCTGTCGTCTCCGGATGGCATCCTTAGGGCGTGAGTATCCACGCCATCAGCCCTCGGTTCGTCGGGCGAGCCCGGGAGCTCGCCGTTCTGGGTGATGCGCTGGCCAGGGCGCGCGCCGGCGCGTCCTCCACCGTGCTCGTCGGCGGCGAGGCGGGGGTCGGCAAGACGCGGCTGATCAGGGAGTTCACCGACCGGGCCGACGACGTTCTGGTGCTCGTCGGCGGCTGTCTGGAGCTGGGCACGGAGGGCCTGCCGTTCGCGCCGTTCACCGCCGTGCTGCGCGGGCTCGTCCGCGAGCTGGGGCGCGACGGCGTCGCGGCGCTCGTTCCCGGTGGCACCACGCGGGGGCTGGCGCGGCTGCTGCCCGAGTTCGGGGAGCCCGACAAGGACGGGCCCGAGGCGCGGGCGCGGCTGTTCGAGCAGGTGCTCGGGCTGCTGGAGCGGCTGGCCGAGGAGCGCCCCGCGCTGCTGATCGTCGAGGACGCGCACTGGGCCGACCGCTCCACCCGCGACCTGCTGTCGTTCCTGGTCCGCTACCAGCCCAGCGCGGCGGGCCTGCTGATCGTGGTGACATACCGCACCGACGAGCTGCACCGCACCCACCCGCTGCGGCCGCTCCTCGCCGAGCTGGGCCGGGTCGAGTGGGTGCGGAGGGTCGAGCTGCGCAGGCTGACCCGCAGGGAGGCCGTCGCGCAGGCGGCCAGCATCCTGGAGCGGGAGCCGTCCCCCGCCGTCATGGATCAGATATACGCGCGCAGCGAGGGAAACCCGCTGTTCGTGGAGGCGCTGCTCAGCGAGGGTAGCGGCGGTGACGCGCTGCCGGAGTCGCTGCGCGACCTGCTGCTGGCCGGCGTCGAGCGGCTGCCCGACGAGACGCAGGAGCTGCTGCGCGTGGCCAGCGCCGGCGGGCAGCGCATCGAGCACGACCTGCTCTCCGCCGTCGCCGGGCTTGACGAGAGCGCGCTCTCCCGCGCGCTGCGGCCCGCGGTGGCGGGCAACGTGCTGGCCGTCGACGGCGAGGGCTACTGCTTCCGGCACGCGCTCATCCGCGAGGCCCTCCACGACGACCTGCTGCCCGGCGAGCACACCCGCCTGCACACCCGCTTCGCCGAGGCGCTGGAGCGCGACCTGTCGATCCTGCCCGCGCCGCGCGGCGCGATCGAGCTGGCCCACCACTGGCACTCCGCCCACGACTCCACCTGGGCGCTGGTCAGCGCCTGGCACGCGGCCGCCGCCGCCCGCAAGTCCACCGCGTACGACGAGCAGCTCGGCATGCTCTCCAGGGTCCTCGAGCTGTGGGACCAGGTGCCCGACGCCGCCGAGCGCATCGGGCGCGACCGGCTCGACGTGCTCGCGCAGACGGCCACGGTCGCTCACCTCGCCGGGGAGTACGAGCGCTCCATCGCCCTGGCCAGCGCCGCCCTCGCCGAGGTCGACCGCGACGCCGACCCGATCAGGTCGGCCAAGCTGCTGCGTCAGCGCGGCCTGACCCGCTACGACCTGGGCCGCCCCGGCTACGTCGACGACCTGCGCGACGCGGCGGCGCTCGTCCCCTCCGACCAGCCCAACAAACTGCGCGGCCAGGTCCTGGAGAGCCTGTCCCGCATGCTCCACGGGCCCGAGGTCTGGTCGGAGAAGCTGGCCACGGCGCGGCTCGCGATGGAGATCGGCCACGAGGTGCGCGACGCCAACGTGGAGGCCCACTCGCTGATCAATCTCACCTGGGCGCGTTTCGGCTACTCCGAGATCGAGGCCCAGCTGGAGGCGTTCACGGAGGCACGCAGGATCGCTCACCGCGACGAGGCGTACAACGCGTTGATGCGCTGCGCGATCTCCGAGTCCGACGCGCTGGAGGGAGCGGGGTGGCACGAGCGGGCCGCGCAGGTCGCCCGCGACGGGGTCGAGGAGGCGGGGCGCTACGGCCTGGCGCGCACGTCCGGCACGTTCCTGTCGATCAACCTGGCCGAGCCGCTGGTGTCCCTCGGGAGATGGGAGGAGGCGCTGGAGGTGATCGAGCACGCGCTCGACCTCGCGCCGCCCGCCCCCTACCGGGCCAGCCTGCAGGGGTTCGCCACCGACATCGCGCTCGCCCGTGGGGAGCTCGACCGGGCGGAGAGGCTGCTGGATTCGTCGCGGAGCGTGCTGTCGCGCGGCACCTTCCGCGATCAGACGGTCCTGCCGCATCTGCGCAGGGAGGTGCAGCTGCTGTGGGCGCGCGGGCAGGTGGAGGCGGCCGTGGAGGCGGCCGCCCGGGGCATGAGGGAGCGCGACCTGCTGGCGAGTCCGCGCTACTCCTGGCCCGTGCTGGTGACCGTCGCCTCCCTGCTCACCTCCGTGGTGCCGCAGTCCGAGCGCGCCGCACCGCCTGCCCGGACCGGCTCGGACGCGTTGCGGGCCGTGCGCTGGGGCGCGTCGGGTGCGTCGGGGGTTCTGGGCTCGGGTGCGTCAGGTGCGCCGGGGCTTCTGGGCTCGGGCGCGGCGGGTGCGCCGGGGCTTCCGGACTCGGGCGCGGCGGGCGTCGTGGGGTCGGGTGAGTCACCCGTGCCGCCGTCGGAGTCCGGTGCGTCGCTCCTGGCCCTGCTCCGGACGTTGGGGCAGGAGCTCGAGACGGAGGGCGAGCTTCAGCAGGCGTACCGCCTCACGTTCACGGCGCTGATGGGTCCCGAGCCGCCGCTGGGCGAAGACGCCGCTGACACGGCCGCATGGCAGTTGAAGGCATGGGACCTGGCAGTCGGCGCGTGGGCGGCGCTGCGGCAGCCGTACACGGAGGCTCAGAGCCTGGTAGGCGCGGCTTCGGCGGCGCTGGCGTCCGGGGACCGGCAGGAGGCCGCGGCACGGCTGGGACGCGCGCGGGAGCTCGCCGGCCGGCTGGGCGCGGCGCCGCTTCTGGAGCAGCTCGACGTCTTCGCGCGGCGGGCCCGGATCGGAGGTTCGGAGGAGGCGGCTGACGGGCACCCGCTGGGGCTGACGGCCCGGGAGCTGGAGGTGCTGCGGGAGGTGACGAACGGGCGGAGCAACCGGGAGATCGCCGAGGCGCTGTTCATCTCGGTGAAGACGGTGAGCGTGCACGTCTCCAACATCCTGGCCAAGCTGGGCGTCGCCACCCGGGGCGAGGCCGCCGCCACCGCCCACCGCCTCCACCTGTTCGACGCGTCGCTGTGACGACACGGTGCGGCGGTCCCCGGCTGCCGGGTGACAGCCCGCTGCTCCGCGTACGTCGTCACCAGCCACGCGGCGCCGCCGCTCTCCGGCAGCCGGGGGCGTCCCGATGCCGGCCTGCACGCCGGGACAAGTCCGTGCCCCGCCGCTTCGGGCCGGGCTGCTGAGCGCCCGTTCCGGCGCGCGTCGTAGCGGTGGCGTGGTGCGTCACCAGGGGGCGGCGCATGGGGCGCGACGGGGCGGCCTGTGCGGCTGTGGGGGCCGGACCGCCGCCTCCCCTTCCATGGGACGGTGCGGCTACGGCGACGGGCCGGTCATGCGCGTCCTGGGTGCGTGGGCGTGGCGGAGCGGTGCGGCCCGTCCGATCACGGCGGAGGGGCCGTCGGGAGGGTGCGGCGGAGGGGTGTTGAGGGTCCGGGGTGGTCAGCCGGTGAGCTGGGCCTCCAGGCGGTAGCCGTCCACCGTGACGTACACCTGGTCTCCAGGCCGGGCGTTCAAGCGCATCAGCACCGGCTGGAGGGAGTCGAAGACCGGCTGGTGGCCCTGCCAGACCAGGACGATGGCGTTGTCGCCGGGGCCCGTCACCGACAGCAGCGTGCCGGGGCGCATGCCGAGCTGGGCCGCGTACCCCTCCGGCACCGGCACGGGGCCGCCCCGGAGGTGTTCCGGGGTCACCTCGATGCGCTGCCAGCGGCGTGGGTCCGAGGACGGGCTGGGCAGCGGCGGAGGCGGCGTGGAAGGGGTGCCCGCCAGGGCGCCCGGGAGCATCGGCGAGCGGCCGCCGGACAGCGCCGACAGCGTGGCCAGCGCGGCAGAGGGGTCGATCGAGTTGGCCGACGCCGCCGGGATGGGCTGGCCGCCCCGGTGGTGGTGGCCGTTGGCCCCGGGCGTGCGGCGGGGGAGGGGCTGGGCGGGTGTCGGGGCCGAGGCGGCGGTGTCGGGGCCGGTCTCCGGGGGCAGGGCGTCGAGCCAGGCCTTGGCGGAGTGGGCGCGGATGCCCAGCTCGGCCATCAGCTCCACGACGTCCGCGTCGGGCGGGCTGGCGGCCAGCAGCTGCCTCGTACGTGCCTGCAGGCCGTACATGTCGCCCACGACCAACCAGCCGTCCTGGAGGCGGCGGTCGGGCATGAGCGTCACCAGCACGCGCCAGAGCGGGGTACGCAGCGAGGGCACCATCACGGGGTGGGCCGGGTCGGCGCCGATGAGCTGGTCCTCGGTGGCGGCCGCGCCGAGCCACTCGGTCAGGCGGAACATGTGCCCCGTGACCGGCGCGGACTCCGAGGAGCGCAGCCAGTTCAGCACGCGCTCCTCTGCGGTGCGCTGCGCCTGGGAGAGTGCGTCCCGCTCCACCAGCATCTTGTGGGCCAGCGTGCGCAGGCTCACCGGATCCTCTGCGAACAGCCGGTGCACGGCCACGGCCAGCTCCAGCTTGTCCAGGCTGCGGAACAGGCTGTCCACGACCCGGACCATCGCGTGGTCGGTGTCGGAGGGCACAGAACCGCCGGAAGACGCGCCGGGTGCGGGCGCCGGATAACGCGAAGGGCCGCCGGCCTTGGAGTTCTCTCCCGTGCCGGGAACGGCGGGCATCGAGCCGGTGGAGGGTCCGCCGCCTGGGACGGCAGGCATCGAGCCGGTGCCAGGGCCGCTGCCTGGGACTGCGGGCGTCGAGCCGGTGGAGGGTCCGCCGGGGATGGCGGGCATGGAGCCGGTGGAGGGGCCGCCGCCTGGGACGGCAGGCATCGAGCCGGTGCCAGGGCCGCCGCCTGGGACGGCAGGCATCGAGCCGGTGCCAGGGCCGCTGCCTGGGACTGCGGGCGTCGAGCCGGTGGAGGGTCCGCCGGGGACGGCGGGCATCGACCCGGTCGAGGGTCCGCCGGACATCGGGCCGGCGTCCGGGCGTCCGGGCTGCGGGCCTGTCGGGCGTTGCGGGAGGCGTTCGGGCTGGCCGGGGGCCGGGCGCTGCGGCAGGCCCTCGCCCGCCAAGCCCTGGCGCGGGCCGCCGCCCTGGGGTTCCGCCGGGAAGGAGCCGTTCTGCGCGGGGAACGCCCCCGTCTGCCGCTGCGGCCCGCTGTCCGCGGGCTGCTGCGCCGGGAAAGGTCCGCTCTGGCGGTCAGAGGGCGGCTGCTGTGCAGGGAAAGGGCCGCTCTGGCGGTCAGCGGGCGGCTGTTGCCCGGGAAGGGGGTCGCCCTGCGGCGCTGGGAAGGAGCCGGTCTGGCGATCCGCCGGCCGCTGCGCAGGGGAGACGCCGGGCTGGCGCTGTTGGGAAGGGTCCGCGGGCTGGGAGGTGAAGGATCCGGTCTGGACGCTCGAGGCCGGCCCCGAGAGTGGCAGGGCCGGGAACGAGCCCGTCTGGCGCTGCGGGGCGCCGTCCGGGGACAGGGAGGCGGCCTGGCCCTGGTTCGCGGACGGCCCGGTGGTGCCCTGCCGCTGCCCGGCCTCCTCGGCCGTGGAGCCGCTCAGGGCGGCGAAGGAGCCGGTCTGCGGCCCCCCGTCCGGCTGGACCGGGAAGGAGCCCGTGCTCCTGGGCGAGACGATGAGCGGCCGGGTGACCTCAGGATGTTCGGCCGCGGCCGGGGCCTGCCGCTGGGCCGGGATGCGGCCGAGGATCTCGCGGAAGACCGAGCCGATCACCGCCTCCGGCGTCGCCGAGGGCGTGCCCAGGTCGCTGGGGGACAGGCGGCGCAGCCGCTGCCAGCCGCCGAGCCCCGTGATCGCCGTACGGGTGGACTCGGGCCAGCCCGGCAGCGCCGGATCGACGTGATGAACGGTCAGCGCCGGCAGCAGATCGGACAGCGGCAGATGGTCCCAGCGAGAGGAGGCCAGCCGCGCCAGACGTTCGCAGATCCAGTCGAGCCCCGCCGTGCCGAGCGCCCTCGAGAGCGCGAGCGAGGACCACCACCCCGCCGGAAGACGCGGATCGCCCAGCGCCTCGGCCACCTGCTGTGGGCGGCTCCAGCGCAGCGCAGGGACCAGGTCGCTCAGGCAGATCGATGACTCGACTTCCATCGGCGGACCTTATCCTCCCCAGTGGGCCGCGTGGTGCTGGCCGTAACGCGTGTGGCTAATGGTGCAGCTTACGCGGCAAGCTATCAATCAGTGTGAATAGGGTAAAGACGGTTCAGATCCAAACCGTACCGTGGCCGACCGCCCACCTGGGCCACACATTCGGCACCAGCACGGCAACCTGCCTCCAAAGCCGCCTCTTCGCTGACACCCTGCAAAGTGCCTGTGAGGAACCCGGCGGCGAACGCGTCACCCGCCCCGGTCGAGTCCACGACCTCGGCGGACACCCCCGCGGCCGTCGCGACGATCTCGCCGTCCACGGCGGCCAGCGCGCCCTGCGCTCCGAGCTTCACGACCGCTGTGCCGTAAGTCTCACTCAAAAGTACGGCGGCGCGCTCCGCGGTGGCGGCGCCGGTCAGCAGGAGGGCCTCGTCGAGGTTCGGCAGGATCAGCCCGGCGGGGGCGGACTCGCGGAGGAAACGCTCGACGCCGAAGTCGCGCAGCGGGCCGGTGGAGGCCGGGTCGATGCTGATCGCGATCCCGGCGGCCGCCGCCTCGGCCATCGCCCGCCTGGCCAGTCGTAGCCCGGCGTCGGCGAACATCACGTAGCCGGACAGGTGGAGCCGCGTCACACCGTCGAGCAGGGCGGGGTCCCAGTCGGCCTCGGAGATGAGGCCGCCGGCGCCGCGGTTGGTGAGCATCGTACGCTCGCCGGTCCGGTCCACCATCGCGATCACGACCGCGGTCGGGCGGTCGGGATCGACGGTGACGTGCGTGCGCACGCCCGTCCTGGCCAGTTCGGCGGTGTGCCACTCGCTGCTGTCGTAGCCGAGCCTGGCCAGCAGGCGCACGTCGGCGCCCAGGCGGGCGGCCCAGGCGGCGGTGTTCGCGCCGGAGCCGCCGGGGCGCAGGACGATGTCGGCGGCCGTGTCGGTGCCCGACGTGACCGGCGAACCGTGCAACGCCACCACGTCGGTGACCACGTCACCGACGACCAGGAGGGCGCCGCCCGTCACGATCGTGCCCAGGACAGGGCGATCTGGGCGGCCAGGGCGGTGTTGCCGCGCACGGCGGCCAGGTTGGCCTCCAGGGAGGCGCCGGCCGTGCCCTCGACCAGGTACGAGAGCAGGAACGGCGTGATCGCCTGCCCCTTGACGCCCTCGCGCTCCGCGGCGGCCAGCGCCTCGGCCAGCACGCGGTCATGGAGCTCCGGGTCGAGCTGCTGCTCCTCGGGGACCGGGTTGGCGACGATCAGCGCCGTCTCCTGGCCGCCGAGCGCGTCCTGACCGCGCATGATCGCCGCCGCCTCGTCGGGCGACTCGATCCGCCAGTCGATCGGCAGGCCGGAGGTGTGCAGGTAGAAGCCGGGGAAGGTGTCCGTACGGTATCCCGCCACGGTCACGCCGCGCGTCTCGAGGCGCTGGAGCGTCGCGGGCACGTCGAGGATCGACTTGACGCCGGCGCAGACCACCGTGATGCGGGTACGCGCGAGCGTGTCGAGGTCGGCCGACTCGTCCTGGTCCTCGGTCCATCCGCGGTGCACGCCGCCGAGCCCGCCGGTGGCGAAGATCCGGATGCCGGCGCGGGCCGCCAGGAACGACGTGGCGGAGACGGTCGTCGCGCCGCTGGCCTTGAGCGCCGCGGCCACGGGCAGGTCCCGCTGTCCCAGCTTGCGCAGGCCGGGCTCACCGGCGATGCGCTCCAGCTCCACCTCGTTCAGGCCGATGCGGGGCACGCCGTCCAGCACGGCGATCGTGGCCGGCACGGCGCCCGCGGCCCGTACGACGCCCTCCAGCTCGCGCGCCACCTCGAGGTTGCGCGGCTGGGGCAGCCCGTGGGAAATGATCGTGGACTCCAGGGCCACGACGGGCGCGCCATTCGCCAGGGCCTCGGCGACCTCGTCGGACGGCTGGAGAATGGAGTCGGGAGTGCTGCGCATGTGTGTTTTGTGCTCCTTGAGAGGTCCTGGCCGGTTAGGGCGAACGGCGAATTTTACGCGATTTGTTCCGAGCGCGGCACGTCGCGGCGCTGGTCGGACGGTCGTCCACTTGAGGATCACACGATCGGCGTCACCCACGCCAGCGACCCGCCTGCGCCTGGGGGCGAGGCGATTGGCCCCCGACGGCCGGGGGCTCCGGAGCTGTGGTGCGGGCGATGGAGGGGAGGAGATGACCGGCATCCTGGCGCCGGGTGAAATGTCCAAATGTGGGCGTTGACGGGTGGTGCGGGGTCGGTCGTAGGGTGCGGGAATGGGTTCGTATGACGTGGTCGTGGCCGGAGGCGGGCACAACGGGCTGGTGGCGGCCGCCTATCTGGCTCGGGCCGGGCGCAGCGTGCTGGTGCTGGAGCGTCAGGACCACGTGGGCGGCCTGGCGATCTCCGCGCGGGCCTTCCCGGGCGTCGACGTACGGCTGTCGCGCTACTCCTACCTGGTCAGCCTCCTCCCCTCCAGGATCGTCCGTGATCTCGGGCTCGATCTGGAGCTGCGCCGCCGCCGCTACGCCTCGTACACCCCCAAAGGCGACACCGGGCTGCTCGTCGACAACGAGGACGCGCGGGCGACGGCGGCCTCGTTCGCGCGCGTCACCGGCGGCGAGGCCGACCACAAGGCGTGGCAGGACTTCTATGACCTGACCGCCCGCGTGGCGCAGGCCCTCGCCCCCACGCTGCTCGAACCCCTCCCCACCGCCTCCGAGGTCGAGCGGCTCGTCGGGCCCGAGGCGTGGCGTGACCTGTTCCGGCGGCCGATCGGCCGGACCGTGGCCGAGCGGTTCGGCGACGACACCGTGCGCGGCGTCGTGCTCACCGACGCGCTGATCGGCACGTTCGCCGACCCCGCCACCGACCTGCTGGCGAACCGGTGCTTCCTCTACCACGTGATGGGCGACGGCACCGGCGAGTGGAACGTCCCCGTCGGCGGCATGGGCGCCGTCTCGGGGGCGCTCGAGGCGGCGGCCAGGCAGGCGGGCGCCGAGATCAGGACCGGGGCCGAGATCGTCGGGATCTCGCCGTCCGGCGAGGTCACGTTCGCGGCGGGAGACGGCGAGCACACGGTGAACGGCGGGCACGTGCTGGTCAACCTGCCGCCCGCCGTACTCGACCGAGTGCTGCGGCGTCCCGTGACGGTGCCCGAGGGCGCGCAGCTCAAGGTCAACATGGTGCTGACGAGGCTGCCCAGGCTGAAGGACGCGTCCGTGGATCCCCGGGCGGCCTTCAGCGGTACGTTCCACATCAACGAGGGGCGCGACCAGCTCGACACGGCATATCAACAGGCAGTAAGAGGGCAAATTCCGGAATTGCCCCCGGCCGAGGTCTATTGCCATTCGCTGACCGACCCGTCCATTCTCGGCCCCGAGCTCAGAGGCAGGGCCGAGACGATGACGCTCTTCGGCCTCCACATGCCAGCCCGACTTTTCCGGAAAAATCCAGAAGAAGCCAGGAAAGCGGCGCTGGCGGCCACCTTCGCGTCCATCAACTCCGTCCTGGCGGAGCCCATCGAGGAATGCCTGCTCAAAGCCCCCGACGGCACCCCGTGCGTCGAGGTCAGAACCCCTGTGGACCTCGAAAGGGAGGCCGGGCTTCCGGGCGGCCACATTTTCCACACCGACCTGAGCTGGCCGTACGCGGAAGAAGGCGAGAGATGGGGCGTGGAGACGGAGCATGAGCGCATCCTGATGTGCGGTGCGAGCGCCCGCCGGGGTGGCGGCGTGAGTGGAATCGCCGGGCACAACGCGGCCATGTCGGTGCTCGAGCGCTGATCCGCCGGAGCGTCACTCCTCCGAGATCAGCTTCATGGCCACCTCCATGGCCACGGCCGACCGCTCCGACTCCGGCACGTCCATGTCGATGGGGAACGCCACGCTCCCCATGATCACCGCGACAACCGCCAGCCGCGCCTGGAACCGCCGTACCGGACTCGCGCCCGGCTCCTCCAGCAGCGAGACCATCTTGAGCATCTCGTCCCGCATCCGCTCGCCGGTCGGCACCTCCTGCATCACGCCCTGATTCACCTGCGCGAACTTGACCAGAGGCTGCCACTGGTCCTGGAGCAGCCCGCCGATCCGCTGCAGGATCTCCCGCCTGGCCTCGGGGGTCCTGGGCTGCGCACGGCCCCACTCCACCAGCTCCTCGACCGATGAGAGCAGCCCCTCCACGACGCTCGCCAGGATCGCCTCCTTGGTGCGGAAATGGTAGTAGAGCGCCGGCCTGGTGATCTCCAGCCGCTCCGCCACCTCCTGCAGCGTGGTCTGCTCGTATCCCCGCTCGGCGAACAGCTCCAGCGCCACCTGCTGGATCCGCTCCTTGGTGTCCGTCCGCCGCCCTGCCATGCCACTCCCATCACTTGACGGCCGGGCCCGCGATCACTTACTTTCGCGTAAGTAAGCAATGCGATCCGGCTTGTAGGGAGCAAGACTATGGCTCAGACCTTCCCCGTCCAGCGCACCTGCCCCTTCGCGCCCCCGCCCGAGTACGAGCGGATGCGCGAGGAGGCCCCGCTCGTCCGGGCCGCACTCCCCGGCGGCGAGGTGTGGCTGGTCACGAGGCTCGCCGAGGCCAAGCAGGTCCTGTCGGGCACGGGCATCAGCACCAACCCGGAGACCCCCGGCCACCCCGCCTGGGCGCTCAGACCGGAGCCGCCGACGCAGGAGGAGCGGGCCGCGATGCGGGACTTCGGGATCGGCCAGTTCATCGACCTCGACCCGCCGGAGCACGGCAGGTTCCGGCGGCTGCTCATCCCCGAGTTCACCGTCAGGCGCATCAGGGAGCTGCGGCCCGGCATCCAGCGCGTCACCGACGAGCTCATCGACGACATGCTGGCCAAGGGCGACGAGGCGGAGCTGGTCGAGGCGTTCGGGCTGGCGCTGCCGTCGCTGGTCATCTGCCAGCTGCTCGGCGTCCCGTACGAGGACCGAGAGTTCTTCCAGTCGCGCACCCGGCAGGCGGTCTCCAACTTCGACGACCTGGAGGTGAGCCGCGCCGCGATGATGGAGATCAGGGACTTCCTCGACGGCCTGGTCACCAAGGCCGAGCGGCAGCCCGGGGACGACCTGCTCGGGCGGCTGATCCAGAGCGGGCAGCTCACCCACGACGAGCTCGTGGGCGTGACCTTCCTGCTGCTCGTCGCCGGCCACGAGACCACCGCCAACATGGTCCCGCTCGCCGCCCTCACCCTCATGCGCCACCCGGACCAGCTCGCCATGCTGCGCGCGGACCCGGACAAGTGGCCCATGGCGGTGGACGAGCTGCTGCGCTACCACTCCGTGGTGGACTGGGTGGCGTTCGACCGGGTGGCCACCGAGGACCAGGAGATCGGCGGGCAGCTCGTCAGGAAGGGGGAGGGCATCTTCGTGCTCGGCGCCTCCGCCAACAGGGACGAGCGGGCGTTCGAGCGGCCGGACGAGTTCGACGTCGAGCGCGGGGCCCGCCACCACGTCGCGTTCGGTTACGGTGTGCACCAGTGCCTGGGCCAGAACCTGGCCAGGGCCGAGATGGAGATCGCGCTGCGCACGCTGTTCGAGCGCCTCCCCGGCCTGCGGGTCACGGTGCCCGACGAGGAACTGCCCATGAAGGGCGACGGCCCGATCTTCGGGCTCAAAGCGTTGCCCGTCGCCTGGTGATCCTCATGAAACGCGGATGAGTGCGTTTATCAGGTTCTCATGATGAGCCTCTAGCGTTTGTCCCATGAGCGAGCCCGCACGGTTGCTGGTGGTGGATGACGAGCCCGCGTTGCGCGAGGCGTTGCAGTCGAGCCTGGAGTTCGAGGGCTACAAGGTCGTCACGGCCAACGACGGGCTGGCGGCACTGGAGGCGCTGGCGCAGGAGCCCTACGACGCGGTGCTGCTCGACGTCATGATGCCCAGGCTCGACGGTCTGACCGCGTGCCGCCGGCTGCGGGCGTCCGGCAACCACATCCCGGTCCTCATGCTCACCGCCCGCGACGCCGTGGGGGACCGGGTGTCGGGGCTCGACGCGGGGGCCGACGACTACCTGGTCAAGCCGTTCGAGCTGGACGAGCTGCTGGCCCGCGTCCGCGCGCTGCTGCGGCGGGGCGCGCTGAGAGCGCCCACCCCCGACGGCGGCGACGCCCTCTCGTACGGCGACCTGCGCATGGACCTGGCCACCAGGGAGGTCACGCGGGGCGAGCGCAGGCTCGACCTGACGAGGACCGAGTACCTGCTGATGGAGCTGTTCCTGTCGCATCCGCGCCAGGTGCTGACCAGGGACCAGATCCTCAGCGAGGTGTGGGGCTTCGACTTCGAGCCGACGTCCAACTCGCTCGACGTCTACGTGATGTACCTGCGGCGCAAGACCGAGGCCGGGGGCGAGCCCCGCGTGATCCACACGGTGCGCGGGGTGGGGTACGTGCTGCGGGCCGCGCCGTGATCTGGCGCAGCCTCCGCACCCGCCTCACGCTCCTGGTCGCGGCGGCGGTCGCGCTCGCCATCGCGGTCAGCGCGGGCGCGTGCTTCATGATCGTGCGCAAGCAGCTCTACGACCAGGTGGACTGGGAGCTGAAGCCGCGCGGCGACAGCAGCCTGCCCTGGCTCGTCGAGCACTGCCGGCCCACACCCGAGCCTCCCGGTCCCTGGGGCCCGGTGCAGGCGACGCAGATCATCTACAGTGACGGCCGCCCCACCTGCTACTACGGCTCCGCGCTGAAGATCACGGAGGACGACCTGCAGGTCGCGTCCGAGGGCGGCCGGCCGCACCCGCACAACGGCCTGGCCGAGGACGGCTCGCCCATGCGCATCGTCACCGCCCAGGTCGGCCCGGGGATGGCCGTCATGGACGCCCGCCCGATCGGCCGCCTGCAGAACACGCTGCGCAACGTGGCGCTGCTGCTCGGCGTGGTCTCCGCCCTCGGCGTGATCGGCGCGGGCACCGCGGGCCTGCTCATCGCCCGTACGGCCCTGCGCCCCGTGGGCCGCCTCACCAGGGCGGTCGAGCACATCGCCCAGACGGAGGACCTCGGCACCCGCATCCCCGTCGAGGGCGACGACGAGATCGCCCGCCTGTCCTCCTCCTTCAACGCCATGACCGCCGCCCTGGCCGGCTCCCGCGACCGCCAGAAGCAGCTCGTCGCCGACGCCGGCCACGAGCTGCGCACACCCCTGACCACCCTCCGCACCAACATCGACCTCCTCCTCCGCAGCGAGCAGACAGGCCGCAGCCTCGAACCCAAGGCCAAGGAGCGCCTGCTGGTCAACGTCAAGGCGCAGTTCGCCGAGCTGTCCACGCTGGTCGCCGACCTCCTCCAGCTCGCGCGCGGCGACACCGAGCACGAGCCGCACGTCGAGCTGGGCTTCCACGAGGTCGTGACGGCCGCCGTCGAGCGGGCCCGGCTGCGCGGCGCCGAGGTGGTCACGGACCTCAGCCCCTGGTACGTCGTCGGCAGCGCCGCCTCGCTCGAACGCGCCGTGCTGAACCTCATCGACAACGCCGCCAAGTTCAGCCCCGGCGGCCAGGTCGAGGTGCGGCTGCGCGGCGGCCGGCTGACCGTGCGCGACCACGGCCCTGGGCTGCCCGAAGAGGAGCTGCCGCACGTCTTCGAGCGGTTCTGGCGCTCGCCGTCCGCCCGCGGCCTGCCAGGGTCCGGGCTGGGGCTGGCGATCGTGGCGCAGGCCGTCGCGGAGGCGGGAGGAGAGGTCCGTCTCGCGAACGCGCCAGGCGGCGGGGCCATCGCGACCATGGAGCTGCCGGGAACTCTCATGCGCAGCTCAGAAACGGATAAGTCCCATTAAATGACCGCCCCTTGAGCTAGGGGGCATGGAGACAACAGCAGTAAGGACGCGCCTGGTCGAGGTGGTCGTCCCGGTCTACAACGAGCAGCGGGCGCTCCGCGCGAGCATCACCCGGCTGCAGACCTACCTCACCGGGAACTTCCCGTACGGCTTCCGCATCACGATCGCCGACAACGCCAGCACCGACGGCACCTGGCAGATCGCCACCGAGCTCGCGAAGGAGCTCGCCCACGTACGGGCCGTGCACCTCGACGAGAAGGGCCGCGGCCGGGCGCTGCGCACGGTCTGGTCGCGGAGCGAGGCGGACGTCGTCAGCTACATGGACGTGGACCTGTCCACCGACCTGGACGCGTTCCTGCCGCTGGTCGCGCCCCTGCTCTCCGGCCACAGCGACCTCGCCATCGGCACCCGCCTGGCCAGGGCGTCGAGGGTGGAGCGGGGGCCGAAGCGCGAGTTCGTCTCCCGCTCGTACAACCTGCTGCTCCGCTCCGTGATGGGCGCCGGCTTCTCCGACGCGCAGTGCGGGTTCAAGGCCGTGCGTACGGAGATCGCGCAGGCGCTGCTGCCCGGCGTGGAGGACGAGCAGTGGTTCTTCGACACCGAGCTGCTGCTGCTCGCCGAGCGGCACGGGCTGCGCATCCACGAGGTGCCCGTGGACTGGGTGGACGATCCGGACAGCCGGGTCGACATCGTGCAGACCGCGCTCGACGACCTGCGCGGCCTGGCCAGGGTGGCGCGCAGGACGCTGTGGGGAGCGGCCCGCGTCCCCGTGCCCGCCCGGGTCGAGCGGGCCGAGCTGCCGAAGGGGATGGCCAGGCAGCTGCCCAGGTTCGCGATCGTGGGCGTGGTGAGCACGGCGGCCTACCTCGTGCTCTACTCGCTGCTGCGGCAGATCGTCCCGCCGCTGGCGGCCAACGCGGTCGCGCTGCTGGTGACGGCCGTGGCCAACACCGCCGCGAACCGCCGCTTCACATTCGGCGTCAAGGGCTCGGGAGGCGCGCTGCGCCACCAGTTCGAGGGCCTGATCGCCTTCCTCGTCGGCCTGGTCCTCACCTCGGGGACCCTGTCGCTCCTGCCTGCCGGGGTCTCCCACGGCGTCGAGCTGGTCGCGGTCATCGTCGCGAACGCCGCCGCCACGCTCGTCCGCTTCCTGCTGCTGCGTGTCTGGGTCTTCAACCCCAGGAGGACCGCCCGATGACCGCCACCGCCGAACGTCCCGCGCACCGGATCCCCGCGGAGCGCGGCCCGGCCGCCCGCGTCCTCCTCGGCGCCGCGGCGGACCCGCGCTGGTCGCGGCCCGCGCTCTGGGGGGTGCTCGCGGTCGCGTTCGTCCTCTACACGTGGGGGCTGAGCGGCGACGCCAACCAGTACTACGCCGCCGCCGTACTGTCCGGCACCCAGAGCTGGAAGGCGTTCTTCTTCGGCGCTCTGGACGCCGGATCGTTCATCACCGTGGACAAGCCGCCGCTGGCGCTGTGGGTGATGGGCCTGTCCGCGCGGATCTTCGGGTACAGCACGTGGAGCATGCTGCTCCCGCAGGCGCTGGCCGGGGTGGCCGCCGTCGGCCTGGTCTTCTCCGCCGTACGCCGCTCCTTCGCCGGGGGTCGGTACGCGCACGCCGCCGCGCTCGTCGCGGCCGTGGTCATGACGCTCACCCCGATCACCGTGGCGATCAACCGGGACAACAACCCCGACACGGTCCTCGTGCTGCTGCTGGTGCTGGCGGCCTGGTTCTGCCTGGAGTCGCTGCGTACCGGGCGGCTGCGGTCGCTGCTGGTGTGCGCGCTCTTCGTGGGGCTGGCCTTCAACACGAAGATGCTGCAGGCCTACCTCGTGGTGCCGGCGTTCGCGCCGGCGTACCTGGTGTGCGCCCGCCTCTCCTGGGCCAAGCGCGTGGGGCACCTGCTCGCGGCCGGCGCCGTCATGGCGGTGTCCAGCGCCTGGTGGATGGTGATCGTCGACCTCATGCCCGCCGGCTCGCGCCCCTACGTCGGCGGCTCGACGGACAACTCCGTGTGGGACCTGGTGATCGGCTACAACGGCCTGGGCCGCGTCTTCGGCGAAGGGCAGGGCCGGGGCGGCGGCGGTGGGGGCGCCGGTTTCGGCGGTGCGGCCGGGGCCGGGCGGCTCTTCAACGACATCGTGGCGGGGCAGATCTCCTGGCTGCTGCCGTTCTGCGGGGTGGCGCTGGCGTTCGCCGTGGTCATGCGGGTGCGACGGCTCCCGGACGGCCCGTCCGGCGCCGCCTGGCTGCTGTGGGGCGGCTGGCTGGCCGTCCACTACGTGGTGTTCAGCTTCTCCAGCGGCACCTTCCACCCGTACTACACGACCGCGATGGCTCCTGCCGTGGCCGCTCTGTGCGGGATGGGCGGGGTGGTCATGTGGCAGGCGTACCGGCGGTCGGCGGCGTGGGCCTGGGCGCTGCCGCTGGCCGTGGCCGTGACGGGCGTCTGGTCGTTCGTGGTGCTGCGCCGCACGCCCGACTGGGCGCCGTGGCTGGCCTGGGTCGTGCTCGGGGCGACCCTGGTGGCCGTGGCGGTGCTCGCGCTGGCCAGGGTACGGGCCCAGGTGACGGTCAGGATCGCGGCCGTCGCGCTGGCCGCCGCGGTGGTGGCGGGGCTGGCCGGTCCCGCCGCGTTCGCCGTCACGCCGCTGCGGTCGCAGGTGAACGGATCCAACCCGACCGCCGGGCCGAACGCGGGAGGGATGGGCTTCGGCCGGATGGGCGGCCAGTTCCCCGGTGGCCGGTTCCCCGGAGGTCCTGGCGGCGAGTTCCCCGGCGGCTCCGGCGGCCAGTTCCCGGGCGGGCAGGGGCAGCCACCCGGCCAGAACGCGGGCACAAGGACGGAACGGAGCGGCCGGGCGGGCTTCATGGGCGGCGGGATCAGCGACTCCATGGTCACGTACCTCCTGGCGAACCAGGGCAAGGCCACCTGGCTGGTCGCGGTGAACAGCGCCATGCAGGCGTCGCCGGTCATCCTGTCCACCGGCAAGCCCGTGCTCGCCATGGGCGGCTTCACCGGCAGCGACCCCGCCATGACCGTGGACCGCCTCAAGGAGCTCGTCTCCTCCGGACAGCTCCGCTACGTCATGTCGGGCGGCGACCGCGGCGGCCCGGACCGGGGCAACACCGGGGTGAGCACGTACGTACAGGAGAACTGCAAGGCCGTGGACGGCCAGGACGGCCTCTACGACTGCGCCGCGTGACCGGGGGGCGGGGCGCCTTGAGGGCGCCCCGCCCGTCGAGGTCAGGCAGCGGCGCGGCGCCATGGGGCGAAGGCGTTCGCCACGCGGTGCAGCGCCGGGCGGAGCTCCGGGTGGTGGCGCAGGATCACGGAGGCCAGGCTGCTCTCCGCGATCCAGTCCAGCCCGACCCCGGTGTAGACGCGCTCGGCGTAGTCGGTGGTGAAGAACCGGTCGCTGTTGAGCCTCCTGGAGGCCATCAGGACGAACACCCGGAAGGCCGTGTCGCTGAAGGCGAACCCCTGCGGGCGCCGCTCGGCGAACATGCCGGTGATCAGGTCGACGTCCTCCAGCCGGTCCGCGTACACCTCGCGCAGCTCCGCCGCGAGCGCCGGATCGTCCGTGAGCGAGTCGAATCCGCACGCCGGCGGCAGGTGCAGCAGCCGGCGGAACTCGTTGTAGCGCGGCACGCCCAGTTCGCGGCAGCGGATCAGGTCGGTCGCGGCCAGGTCCATCACGCGGCCGTCGGGGCGGACGAACTCCTGCAGCAGGCGCGGGAAGTTGTGCAGGACGATCGCGCCCGGGTGCTCGGTCCCGAAGGAGTACAGCAGGTCGGCGGCGGGGACGGCGATCGTCAGCGCCGCCGGCCCGGAGAGCTCGCGCAGCGAGTACTGCTGGATGGCGGAGTCGTCGCGCAGGGACCGCAGGCTGTAGTCGTCGGGGATCAGTGGATGCATCCGGTAGACGGCCGTGAACTCCTCCGTGAGGCTGTACGGCACCCCGAAGTGGTCGGTGGGCGAGCCGGGGATGCCGCTGATCGCCTCACTTCTGCTGATCCTGCCCACCGCCTTGCGGAGCCGCTCCGAGGCCAGGCCCCACCAGTTGGCCCGCAGGCCCACCACCGCCGTGGGATGGCTGATGATCGCGGGTGTCCACTCCACGGTGTGGATCTTGGCGACCAGCGCGGCGTTGATCAGCCTGGCGCGCTCGAACAGCTCGTCATCGCCCCAGGCGGGGAAGTCGGCGTGGAGCCGGTCGCAGATGGCGTTGTGCTCGCGCTCGAACAGCCCCTGCAGCATCACCAGGCCGAGCCAGAAGCCCGGTTCGCGGGCCGGGTCGGACCCCGGCCCGGTCATCGCCCGGACTCCGGACGGCCGCGGCCGGATCTTGCCGGCGCTCCCGGTGCGGATGGCGCGCTGCTCCTCGTCACTGGTGCCGTAGACCAGCGACAGGTCCCACCAGTGGGTGAGGGTGTTGAGCGAGGTCGCGGGACCGTCGTAGCCGGGCGGGCGCGTCGGGTCCGGAGGGACTCGCGGGATCGTCAGCAGCGGTTCCGGCCAGTCGTCGCCCGGCTCCAGCGGGATGGTCCACGGGTCCTCCGACGGGCTGCTCCCGTGGCTGAACCAGTCCCTGATCATGAACTGCAGCCAGGCCGCGGCGAGGACGTTGAGCGTGCGGGCGGGCTGGAACCGGGTGCGGGTCATGAGCCGCCGGCTGACCAGGCGCGGGTTCGGTGTCATGACGCGCTCGGGCGGCTCTGCGTACGCGTGGTCGAGCGGGACGTTCCGCCCGAACCGGGTCCCGGCCATGCCCATGGCCGGACGATCCACATCGTTGTACGAGCCGTTCGCGGTCCGGCGTACGTCGTGGCCGGCCGGGTCCGGGGCGGGCGGCGGCGGGCCGATGGCGGGCAGGCGGCCGGGGTCGTACAGGTTCCGCTTGCGCAGCCGGTTGCGGATCCCCACCAGGACCGCCAGGCCGAGCGGGGTGGGCAGCCGATCCCAGCCGAACCGGTGGTCGAGCAGCTCGGCGAGCGCGTCGTAGGCCGTCCAGAACCACGAGCGGCGGTAGCCCGCTCCGGCGACCGGCCGCTCCCGCCCGGCGCGGCCCGCCGGCGGCACGGCGGCACGGGTGGTTTCGGGGGCGGGCGCGGGCGAGGTGGCGGGCGTGACGCGGGCGGCGGTACGGAGGATCTGGCGGTGTCTCATCGGATCTCCCGGTGAATGGTCGGCTACGGCATCTGCGTGACGTGCTCGCGCGGCTCCAGGAGACGGTCGCTCCCGGCGCGGTCGGGAGGCGGCAGCCGGTCCTGCCCGAGCCCCAGATCGACCACGGAGCGCAGGCCGTCCCCGGGCGCCGGCGGCGGCGCGGCCGAGGTGAGGAACCAGCTCTCCACGTGGTCGTCGAGAACCCCGCTCAGGGCGGGGACGAAGGCGGTCACGAGCGGCCGGTCGCGTACGTCCAGCCGCTTCAGCCACGCCGCCCGCTCGTGGTCGCCGATGAGGAGCCGGCTGCCCGGGCCCCCTCCGGGGGTGACGCCCATCCAGCCGCGGAGCGTGACGGACGACTTCACGAGCATCCCGCGGAAGGACGCGTAGCCGGTGCCGGTGAGGCGCAGCGGCAGCCGCGCCCGCGCCGGGCGCGGGACGTCCACGCGCAGGACCATCCGCCCGTCGAGGTCGTACTGGCTGCTGACCGTGGACTCGCCGGCCACGAAGTCGAGGGAGGCGCGCCGTTTGGGCATGCCCCAGATGCCGAGCCCGCCCTTGACCGAGATCTCGGTGCTCACCGGCATGTCGCAGATGTAGACGCCGGTGCCGAAGGCCGAGCCGACCAGCAGCGACAGCAGGGGCGGCGGCGTGGGCAGGCCGCCCCGCGTGCACAGGATCCCGGCGCAGAGCTCCACGTAGCTGCCGATCGGGGTGTCCCGGTAGTCCACGACCGCGATCAGCAGCACCCCCTCGCCGCGGATCCGGTACGGGCGCAACTCCTGCGGCAGCACCTCGCGCGCGCCGCGCGGGTCGATCGGATAGGCGGCGAGGAGCGCCGGGCTGCCCGGCGTCCCCACCGGCATCCGGAACGGGATGCCGTCCACGTTGGCGTAGCGGCCGGCCGTGCGCCGGCGCCCTGCGGCGAAGGTCATCGGTCCCCCCTGTGCCGGGCCGGCGCGCCGGCCAGCTCCTCGATGATCAGCGGAAAGACGTCGAGGTGGGCGCGCTCGCCGAAGAACACGTCCAGATGGCTGTATCCGGGAAGGACGTGCAGGGCGTGGCGGTGGCGGCCGAAGCGGGAGAAGAACTCGTAGGACAGGCGCTGGCTCTCCGGGAGGAAGCAGCGGTTCAGCTCGCCCGCGAGGAAAACGACCCGGGCGTCGGTACGCGGCTCCTGCGCCGTGTAGTCGTCCGGCAGGCCGTCGAGGTGCTCGAAGGCGACCAGGCGGCCGCTGCGCACGCACCGGTCCATCTGGCGGAAGAAGGTCAGCGGCACCGGGCCGAACTCGCGCGGGATCCAGGTGTCGTGCGTGTCGCGGCCAAGGTTCTCGTGCCGCCACAGCGCGGGGCACCCGCTCCCGTACGTGAAGCTGACCAGCTTGCAGACCGTGCTCCGGCACTCGGTGTGCGTGGCCTTCACCAGCCGGGTGATCATCGTGGCCGCGCCCGGCGGCGGGTGGTCGCCCCAGGAGGGGTCGAGGTAGGACAGGAACCGGGAGGTGACCGGCACGGCGTAGCGGAGCTTGGCCCGCGACCAGGGCGGGACGACCGGGTGCAGCGACACGGCGTTCGTGATGATCGTGTCGACCTGCGGGACCAGGCCCGCGCAGGCGGACATCATGAACGAGGTGGAGCCCTGGCAGTGGATGATCGCCTTGAGGCGGTCCGCGCCGGTCTCCTCGACGACCTTGCGCACGGCGGCGGGATGGTCGTACCGCGCCGCCTGGTCCAGGGTCCACGGGTTGGGCGGCACCTCGATGCTCGCCCGCCAGTCCTCCAGCCAGACGTCGTGCCCCCGCGCGACGAGCGCGTCCACCACGTTGGCGGGCACCGGCGCGCGGAAGACCCCGGACCGGACCCCCGCACCGTGCACGAGCAGGACCGGCGCTCTGGTCGGCGGTGCCGACCCGCGCACGTTGACGAGGCTCAGCGGCTTGCCGTCACCGGCGGTGAAGGGTATGAGGCGTTCGCTTGTCGCGGGTCGTCCGTGCATGTCGCCACGATCCGGGCCCGGCCGGCCGTCCACGGGGCCAAGGCCCTGGGTCTGGGTGCTCAGCGCACCGGTCGGTTACGCTTTGATTCTACCTCCCCCCGCTTTTCCTGCCAGGATCGGCGAGAGGGACGAGATGCGCCATCACCAGGCAAGACGCCCGGCCGACGAGCACGCGGACGTCGTCGTCGTGGGCTCGGGGTTCGGCGGTGCCGTGGCGGCCTACCGGTTCGCGGAGGCGGGGCTGCGGGTGGTCGTGCTGGAGCGCGGCCGGCCGTATCCACCGGGCTCGTTCCCCCGCGCGCCCGCCGCGATGGCGCGTAACCTGTGGGACCCGAGCGAGGGCATGTACGGCCTGTTCGACCTGTGGAGCTTCCGCGGGCTCGGCGCGGCCGTCTCCAGCGGGCTCGGCGGCGGCTCCCTCATCTACGCCAACGTGCTGCTGCGCAAGCCGGAACGGTGGTTCGTCCGGGAGAGCCCGCTGCCCGGCGGCGGCCACGAGCACTGGCCCGTGACGCGGGCCGACCTCGACCCGCACTACGACGCGGTGGAGCGGATGCTCCGGCCCCAGCGCTACCCGCTGGACGTGCCGCCGTACGACACGACGGCCAAGACCCTCGCGATGCGGGAGGCGGCCGCGCGGCTCGGCCTGGAGTGGGAGCTGCCGCCGCTGGCGGTCGCGTTCGCCCCGCAGCCCGGGGGCCGTCCCGCTCCCGGCCTGCCCATCCCGGACCCCGCGTACGGCAACCTGCACGGCCTGCCGCGTACGACGTGCCGGCTGCGCGGCGAGTGCGACCTCGGCTGCAACGACGGCGCGAAGAACTCCCTCGACCACACCTACCTGTCGGCGGCCCGGCACGCCGGCGCCGACCTCCGCACCCTGCACGAGGTCCGGTGGCTGGCCCCCAGGCCGGGCGGCGGCTACACCGTGAGCTACGTGGTGCACGAGCCACGGGAGGAGCGGCGGCGGGTCCGCACCCGGCGGCTGCCGCGGCGCACGATCACCTGTGACCGGCTCGTCCTGGCCGCGGGCGCGCTCGGGACGACGTACCTGCTGCTGACCTGCAGAGCGGAGTTCCCAGGGCTGAGCCCCATGCTCGGCACCCGCTTCAGCGGCAACGGCGACCTGCTCACCATGGTCACGCGCGCCCGCGACGGCGCGGGCCGCCACCGCTCGCTGGAGGGCAGCCGCGGGCCGGTGATCACCAGCGCCGTCCGGGTGCCGGACGCGGCCGACTCAGGGGCCGGCGACCGCCGGGGGTTCCTGGTCGAGGACGCGGGCTACCCGCCCTTCGTCGAATGGCTGGCGGAGCTCGCCGGGATGCGCGGCGTGGTCAGGAGAGCCGGCAAGTTCGCGCTGGGCCGGATCGCGGCCCTGCTGAGCCGCTCGCCGCGGACCCGGATCAACGCCGAACTGGCCGCGCTGCTCGGCAGCGGGCACCTGTCCGACGGGTCGCTGGGCCTGCTCGGCATGGGCCGCGACGTCCCCGACGGCGTCATGCGCCTGCGCCGTGGCTACCTCGACGTCGACTGGACCACGAGCACGTCCATGCCGTACTTCACCGCGATGCGCTCGGTCATGCGGGACATGGCCGGGGTGCTGAGGGCCGGCTACCACGACAGCCCGCTCTGGCTCGCCCGCAAGGTGATCACGGTGCATCCGCTCGGCGGCGCCCCGATGGGACGGCACCCGGGCGAGGGCGTCGTGGACGAGTACGGCGAGGTGTTCGGCCATCCGGGCCTGTACGTCCTCGACGGCGCGTCCATGCCCGGCCCGGTCGGCGTCAATCCCGCCCTGACCATCGCCGCGCTCTCGGACCGGGCCTGCGAGCGCGCACTGGAGACCTCGCCGGCGCTCGTGGCGGCCGGGGCCCGCCGGGAGACGACAGGGCTGAGCTTCACCGAGGAGATGCGCGGCCACATCATGCCCGGCTCGGCCGACCCGGACGAGGGCGAGCGGCTCGGGCGCGCGAACGAGCACCGGCTGGCGGTCCACCTGACCATCACCGCCGACGACGTCGAGCGGTTCGTGGCGGACCCCGGGCACGAGGCCTCCGCGGCCGGATGGGTGAGCTGCCCCATGCTCGGCGGCGGCCGCCTGCCGGTGCGGGCCGGCTGGTTCAACCTCTTCGTGGCGGGCGAGAACCCGTCGCGCCGGCGCATGCTCTACCGCCTGCACTTCACCGGCGACGGCGGCGCCGCGCTGACGCTCACCGGGCACAAGGACGTCCACGACGACCCCGGGGCCGACGTGTGGCGCGACACCTCCACCCTGTACGTCCGGATCCTGCGCGGGCACACCGCCCCGGCGGGCGACGCGGAGGCCGAGGTGGTCGCCGCGGGCGTCATCAGGATCCACCTGCCGGACTTCATGCACCAGCTGACGACGTTCCGCACCTGGGGGCCGGAGGGGCCGGCGGCGCTGGTGAGGTTCGGCCGGCTCTTCCTGGGCGAGCTGTGGGACGCCTACCGCGATCTCGCGGCGGCGCCGCGGGTGCCGTGAAAGGTGAGCCTTGACAACGATGTCAATCGCATTATTGATGTTCTTATGGCCGTACCGTTGATCGCCGCCCGCGAGATCGTGAAGAGCTACGGCCACGTCGAGGCGTTACGCGGCGCCGACTTCACCCTGCGCCCCGGCGAGGTGGTCGCGCTGATCGGCGACAACGGCGCGGGCAAGTCCACGCTGGCGAAGATCCTCTCAGGCGTCGAACGCCCGGACGAGGGGACGGTCGAGATCGACGGCGAGCCGGTGGCGTTCGGGTCGGTCGAGGAGGCCAGGAGCGCCGGCATCGAGACCGTCTACCAGGACCTCGCGCTCTGCGCCGACCTCAGCCCCGCCGCCAACTTCTTCCTCGGCAGGGAACGCCTCAAGCCCGGCCTGCTGGGCCTGCTCGGCGTGCTGGACAACGCCGCCATGCGCCGCGCCGCGCAGGAGGCCTGCGAACGGCTCGGCGTGCGGCTCGCGTCCCAGACCGCGCCCGTCTCCGCGCTCTCCGGCGGGCAGCGGCAGGGGGTCGCGGTGGCCAGGGCGGTGACGTGGGCGCGCCGGGCGGTGTTCATGGACGAGCCCACCGCCGCGCTCGGCGTCGTGCAGACCCGGCTGGTGCTCGACCTGATCCGGAGCGTACGCGACTCGGGCGTGTCGGTCGTGCTGATCAGCCACAACATGCAGGACGTGAAGGCCGTGTCCGACCGGGTCGAGGTGCTGCGGCTGGGGCGCAGGGTGGCCCGCTTCGACACCGCGAACGTCTCGATGGAGGAGCTGGTCGGCGCCATGACCGGCGCGCTCGGCAGCCAGGATGACGGCGGGCCTGGGGACAGCGGGCGGGGGAGCGGCGCATGAAGGGCGTGCGGCTGGGCCGGTCGCAGGTCGTGTGGATCGGCCTGGTGCTGCTCGCGCTGCTGGCGGCGTTCTCGGCCCTGGCGCCGCGCACGTTCCCGACCGCGTTCAACCTGCTCAACCTGGTCAGCGACGCCGCCATCCTGCTGCTGCTCGCCACCGGCATGACGTACGTCATCATCACCGCGGGGATCGACCTGTCGGTGGGCGGAGTGCTGGTGTTCTCGGCCGTGGCGGCCGCCGAGGTCATGGACGCGACCGGCTCGCTGCTCCTCGGCACCCTGGCCGCGCTGGTCACGGGGCTGGCGTGGGGCGTCCTGAACGGCGTGCTGATCGCCCTTGGCCGCATCCCCGCGCTCATCGTGACGCTCGGGACGCTCGGCATGTCGCTCGGCGGGGCGCTGCTGCTCACCGGCGGCGTCGATCTGCGTGCCCCGACGGACCTGAACCTCGGTCTCGGCCTGGCGCGCTGGCTCGGCGTGCCGCTGATCGTGTGGATCTGCGCCGCCATCACGGCCGCCCTCGCGCTCATGCTCGCGTACACGCGGTTCGGGCGGCACACGTACGCGATCGGGTCCAACGCCGAGGCCGCCAGGCGCGGCGGCGTGGCCGTGCGCGGGCACCTGATCAGGGTGTACGGCCTGGCGGGGCTGCTGGCCGGGCTGGCCGGGCAGCTGTCGCTGGCCAAGTACGGCATCACCGGCGTGTCCGCGCACTCCACCGACAACCTGCAGGCCATCGCGGCCGTGGTGATCGGCGGAACGTCCCTCTTCGGCGGCGTGGGGACGGTGGCCGGGACGGTCATCGGGGTGTTCATCCCGGTCGTGCTGCAGAACGGCTTCCAGATCCTGGGCGTGCGGCCGTTCTGGCAGCAGGTGGTGGTCGGCGCCGTGCTCGTGGCGGCCGTCTACGTCGACCAGTGGCGGCGCAGGGCCCGGGACCAGTAGGAGGAGGCACCACGATGCGCAAGGCTGTGGCAGCTCTGGGAGCGCTGCTGACGATCGCCGCCTGCGGCGGACAGGGCGGGCAACAGGGCGGGCAGGGCGGTGGGAACGGGCAGATCAGGGTGACGCTCGTGCAGGGGCTGGCGGGGGAGGAGTTCTACGAGACCATGGCCTGCGGCGCGAAGGCCAAGGCCAAGGAGCTGGGCGTGGCGCTGGACGTCCAGGGGCCGCAGAAGTTCGACCCGACGTTGCAGACGCCGATCGTGAACTCCGTCGTCGCCTCCAAGCCGGACGCCATGCTCATCGCGCCCACCGACGTCAAGGCCATGATCGCGCCTCTGACGCAGGCCAAGCAGCAGGGCATCAAGATCGTCCTGGTGGACACGGTGGTGGAGGACCAGAGCATCGGCCTGTCCAGGATCAGCACGGACAACGTCAAGGGCGGGGCGGCGGCGGCCAAGGCGCTGGCGGACCAGGTCGGCGACAAGGGCAAGGTGCTGGTGATCTCCACGGACCCGGGTGTCAGCACCGTGGACGCCCGGATCAAGGGATTCGAGGAGGAGGTCAAGGCGTCGCATCCCGGGATGACGTACCTCGGCGTGCAGTATTCGCACAACGACGTCGGCGAGGCCTCCAAGATCGTCAACGCGGCGCTGGCGAAGGATCCCGACCTGGCCGGGGTGTTCGCCGCGAACCTCAACTCGGCCACCGGCGCAGGCTCCGCCCTCCAGCAGGCCGGCAAGCTCGGACAGGTCAAGATGGTGGGGTTCGACGCCGGTCCGGCTCAGGTCAAGCAGCTGAAGGACGGGGTCGTGCAGGCGCTCATCGCGCAATTGCCCGGTGACATCGGCGCCAAGGGCGTGGAGCAGGCGGTCGCCGCCGTCAAGGGGCAGCAGGTCACGCCGTCGATCCCCACGGACGCCACCATCGTCACGGCCCAGAACGTGGACCAGCCGGACGTGCAGAAGGTGCTCTACAAGGCGGGTTGCTGACCCACGGCCGCCCGGCTCGCGGGCAGGTCAGGCGGGCAGGTCAGGCGGGCAGGGCGGCGAGGAGGAAGGCGAGGCGGGCGGCGGCGGACTCGACGTCCTCCGTGGTGCCGAGGCGGTAGCCCCACGAGGTGATGTACGCGCCCTCGTCCGAGCACGTCACCGTCTCCGCGAGGGTGGCCGAGAAGCGGTTGCGCACCGACACGTACGCCGGGTCGCTCGACAGGGCGAGGCTCTGGACCGACAGGTCAGCGTGACGACCCGCGTGCCAGGCGAACCGCTCGAGGCAGAGCGCGGTATCAAGCATCATGCGTCACCTCCGCAACGTCTCGCGACAGAATTGCACGATCTTGGGTGGGAGGCAAGCAATTGCAGCGGTTAATGTGACGTTTGTTTGCGGTAACCGTGAAGAATGCTGACGATGATGTCCCGGCCGGCCTCGTCGAGCTGCGCCACCTTCGCGTAGTCGTCGAAGGCCCGGACGTAGAAGGCGATGTCGTCCGGGTCGCGGAGGACCAGGTCCTTCGTCATGGTGGCCACCGAGACCATGGCCTCGTTGTAGATCCAGAAGCCGTTGATCGGGCTGGACGGCAGCTCGCAGTCGAAGGGGATCACGCCGAACTCCACGTTCGGCAGCGTGCTGACGGCGAGTAATCGGTCCAGCTGGCCGCGCATCACCTCGGGCGGCGCGAGGGCGGTGCGGAGCGCAGCCTCGGTCACCACGAACCTGAACGTCCGCGTCCGGTCGTAGAGGATCTCCTGGCGCTGCATCCGTACCCGCACCGCGGCGTCGATCTGGTCGGCGGCGCTGTAGAGGCGCCTGACCTTGCGGAAGACGTGCCTGGCGTACTCCGACGTCTGCAGCAGGCCTACGACGATGCCCGGCTCGAACACCCTGAACAGCTTGGTGCGCGCCTCCAGGTCGCGGATGTCCTCCTGGAGGGCGGCCAGGCCGCCGCGGTGGCGCTGCTTCCAGTCGTCGTGCCGCTCCAGCAGCGCGATGGCCTGCCTGATCAGCTCGTCCGTCGTGTCGGGCGAAGCGCGTACGGCCTGCGCCCACACGACCACGTCATCCTCGGTGGCGGTCTGGCGGGCGTTCTCCAGGCGGGAGACCTTGGACGGCTGCCAGCGCAGCCGCTCGGCCAGCTCCTTGCCGGACAGCTGTGCGGCCTCGCGCAGCTGGCGTAATTGACTGCCGAGGTCGACACGCGCCTGCTGAAACGACGTCACGCCGCAAGAGGCTAGCCCGGTCCGTGCCGATCATGCCAGGGTCCCAGGGAAATGTGATCAAGCGGTGGCCGAGGGTGTTGCCCCGCTGGTCGGGAAAGCGTTTGCCGTATGGTCAGGCAGGACCCGGCGGGCGATCTCGGTGATGAGCTCGCGGGGAACCTCGACCGCGACCTCGCCCTCGAGCACGTCCCGGAGGTCTGCGAGCGCCTCCGCGTCGGTGACCTGCAGACCTTGGACGACGATGGTGCCGCGGTCGGTCTCGTACAGGGTGGGGCAGGCGCCCGCCTCCGAGGTGGAGCCGAGGAACCGCATGCGCATGACGATCCTTCCCCGATCAACGATGCAATTGCGCGCAATTGTAGGGCTCGGGGCACTCATGTGATCGTTTTTCCGGAAATCAGCTGAGAATCCCGTCCCGGAAGTCCCGTGCCCGGTCGAACAGCTCCAGGGTGGTCGCGTGGAGCGCGTCCCCTATGTCCTGGGGCGCCTTCCCCGCGCAGGCCCGCGCGTGCGTGCCCTCGAGGACGATGCCGAGCTTGAAGCAGGCCATGACCGCGTACCAGTCGACGGCCGACAGGTCGCGCTCGGACAGCGCCGCGTAGTACGCGATCAGCTCCCGCGGCTCCGGCAGCCCCGGGACGTGGCCGTTGCTGCTCGGCCAGGTGGCCAGCAGCCAGCCGAGGTCGATCAGCGGGTCGCCGATCGTGCACATCTCCCAGTCCACGATCGCGGCGACGCGGGGGCCGTCGCAGGCGAACATCAGGTTCGCGAAGTGGTAGTCGCCGTGCATGATCCCCGGGGTGAACGTACGGGGGAGATGCCGCGTGAGCCAGTCGGCCGTCTCCTGCAGACCGGGGATGTCCGGGCCGGGATAGCCGTCGAGCTCGCCGTACGAGTCGAGCTCCTTGAGCCAGCGCGGCACCTGCCGCTCCAGGAACCCCTCCGGCCGGCCGAACCCCGGCAGCACCCCCGGATCGACCCGCCCCAGCTCGGCCAGCGCAGCGGCGGCCTCCAGCCCCATGCGGTGCCTGATCGCCGGGTCCGAGGCGTGCGGCTCCGGCAGCCCGGTCGAGGGGTTGAACCCGTCGACCGGCTCCATCAGGTAGAACACCGGTTCCCGCTCGGTCTGCGCGGCCACCAGCCTGGGCGCGGGGACGGACGTGTCGCGCAGCGCCGCCAGCACCCGCGCCTCGCGGCGCAGCACCTCGTTGCTCCTGGCCCGGGCGTGCAGGGGAGGTCTGCGCAGGATGTACGGGCGGCCGCCGCGCTCGAAGCGGACCATGACGTTCTGCGTGCCGCCCAGGACCGGAGCCTCGCCCGTGATCGGGCCCTGGGGGAGTCTCTGGGCGTCCATCCACGTGCCTAGCGCGGCGAAGTCGATGGCGCTGACGTCGATGTGGGTGGTGGTCATGACCCGCCCTTCGACAGAACCATGTTCGGGGTTTGCCGACCCTACGAGAGCCCCGCATCCCCGGTCAACCCACTGCCCACCGCCGTGCACCCAGCGGCCGTACCGCCCCTCGGTGCGCGCCCCCGCCCGCCCTCAGCCGAGGGCCTGCTTGGCATGCTCCCCCGCGTGCACGAGGGGGAGTCCCACGGTCGCCCGTGAGGGTTCCTGTTTCACCGCCGGTTGCCCGCCCGAGAGGATTCTCGTTGAGGTCTTACACCAGCTCCACAGGCGTTTCAGCTCTCCGCCAGCCCGGCGGCGAGCACGTTCTTGGCCGCGTTCACGTCCCGGTCATGGACCGCGCCGCAAGCACAGGTCCACTCGCGGACGTTCAGCGGCATCTTGTCTCGCAAGGCCCCGCACGCCGAGCACAGCCTGGAGGAGGGAAACCAGCGATCCACCGCCACCAGTTCCCGCCCGTACCAGGCCGCCTTGTACTCCAGCATGCCCCGCAACTCCCGCCACGAGGCATCGGAAATGGCGCGCGCCAGCGAGCGGTTCTGCACCATGTTCCGCACGGTCAGGTCTTCCACGGCGATCACTTGATTCTCGCGAACAAGCCGTGTCGTGACCTTGTGCAGGTGATCCCTCCTGCGATCAGCGATGCGGGCATACACCCGTGCCACCCTGCGCCGGGCCTTGTCCCGGTTGTTCGAACCTTTCTCCTTACGGGCGAGCGCCCGCTGCGCCTTGGCCAGCCTCTTGCGGTCGGCCCGCTCGTGACGCGGGTTGACGATCTTCTCTCCGGTGGACAGCGTCGCCAGGGCGGTGATGCCCGCGTCCACACCCACGCTCTGCCCGACGGGCGGGAGCGGGCTGATCTTCTCCTCGACCAGCAGGGACACGAACCAGCGCCCTGCCGCGTCCCTCGACACGGTCACCGTGGACGGGACCGCCCCCTCCGGCAACGGGCGCGACCACACGATGTCCAGCGGCGCATCCATCTTCGCCAGCGTCAACCGGCCGTCCCGCCACCGGAAGGCCGAGCGGGTGTACTCCGCCGACGCCCGCGACTTCTTCCTGCTCTTGAACGTCGGGTATCTGGCCCGCTTGGCGAAGAAGTTCGCGAATGCGGCCTGCAGGTGGCGCAGTGCCTGCTGCAGCGGCACGGACGACACCTCCGACAGGAAGTCGTACTCACCGCTGCGTTTCCACTCCGTCAGCCGTGCCGAGGACTCCACGTAGGAGATACGGCGGCCCTGCTGGGCGTAGGCGCGGGTGCGTTCTTCGAGGGCCCTGTTGTAGACCAGGCGGACGCAGCCGAACGTCCGGGCGAGCTCGGAGGCTTGCTCGGAGGTCGGGTAGAAGCGGTACTTGTAGGTCCGCTTCACGGTCTGCGCCACGCCTCACGTTCTACCGCCCGACCGGCTAAAAATCGTGCTCTTGTTCGATACAGCGATTCGGCTTACGCTTAGTTACGGCAAATCGCCTACCCTTGCCCTGCTCCGCAGGAATCCAATTCTTCGCCCCCTGAAGGCGGCAGGTTCCTCGGAGGCACCTGATGAACGGCAGGAACTGGCAGGCGCGGTCACCCGGCAGGTCGCCCCCGCACACCATCTTCGAGACCCGCCACGGGTTGCTGACGCGGTGGTCGGCCGCCCACCGACCCTGGAGGCGCGGGCGGCGGAGGTCTGGTCGTCGGCCGTGGACGCGCTCGCCCTGGCAATCAGCCGCGTAGGTGCGGGGGGAGGTCGACCTCCCGCGCCCGCAACTCCTCGCCGAGGGCCTTCGCCTGGGGGTCCATCCTCGGGCTCGCCGCCACGCCCCTGCCGAGCAGGCCGTGGATCACGAAGTTGAGCGCTTTGAGGTTGGGGAGCTCGTAGCGGTCGATGCGGTGGGGCGCGAGAGCCGGGAGGAGGCTTCTGAGAGCCTCCGGCGTCAGGTACGCCGCCAGCCAGTCGTACCTCTCCTGCGTGTCGGTCCAAACGCCCAGGTTGGCGTTCCCGCCCTTGTCGCCCGATCGTGCCCCGGCGACCCGCCCCAACGGCACCCGCACGGTGCTGCGCGTGTCAGGTGTCGTGCCCGGCGGGCTCGGCGCCCTGGTCGGGTCCGGCGTCTCCACCGTGCCCGTCCCGCCGGACGCATGGGCGGCGTGCGCCTCGACGGCGGATGGGGGCAGTTCCTTGCCGTTGATGAAGACGCGCGGGCGGACCTCCGAAGCAGGCACGAGCACGGGCCAGTACACCCCGTACGGCGAGGCGCTGCCGGGCGGCGTGAGGGCGTAGAAGCCCGGGTAGCTGGCCAGGCCCGTCTCCACCACGGCGGAGGAGAAGGCCCGGCCCGCCCGGTGCGGGTCGGCGTCCATGACCGTGATCCGCAGCAGGCCCGAGTCCGTCAGCGTGACGTCCACCTCGTCGAACGACTCCCGGGGGATGCGGGCCCAGAGGGCCTCCTCCGCCGCCCGGGCCTTGGCCTCCACGTCCAGGCCGGTCAGGACGAGGGTCATCGTGTTCCGGTAGCCCGCCAGGTAGTTGACCGCCACCTTCAACGTGTCAGGCGGCGGCTCGCCGCGGACGCCCGAGACCAGGACGCGGTCGGGGCCGTCGGACGACAACCTGATCGTGTCGAAGCGGGCGACCACGTCAGGGCCGAGGTAGCGCGGGCTCCCCAGTTCGTACACGAGCTGCGCCGTCACCGTGCCGACCGAGACCAGCCCGCCGGTGCCCGGGTGCTTGGTGATCACGGCGGAGCCGTCCGCGCGCAGCTCAGCGAGCGGGAAGCCGCAGTGCGCCAGGTCCGGTACGTCCTGGAAGAACGCGTAATTACCGCCCGTGGCCTGGCAGCCGCATTCGATGATGTGCCCCGCGACCACCGAGCCCGCCAGCGGGTCGAGATCGTCGGGCCCCCATCCGTACCGCCAGATGCCCGGACCCGTCACCAGGGCGGCGTCCGTGACGCGGCCGGTCACGACCACGTCCGCGCCCGCCGACAGGGCGGCGGCGATCGGGCGGCCGCCGAGGTAGGCGTTCGCGGTCAGCGGGGTGGCGGCCAGGCGCTCGCCCGTGTCCGCGTTGGTCAGGTCCAGGGGGTGGCCGGTGAGGTCGTCGCCCGTGATGTGGGCGATCGTGGGGGAGAGACCGAGGCGGGTGGCCAGGTCGTGGACGGCCTCGGCGCAGCCGGCGGGGTCCAATCCGCCGGCATTTGCCACGATTTTTATGGATTTATCGAGGCAAGGGCCGAGCACGTCCTCCAACTGCCGCAGGAACGTCGGCGCGTACCCCGGACGGCCCTTGAGGCGGTTGCCGGCCAGGATGAGCATGGTCAGCTCGGCCAGCCAGTCGCCGGTCAGCACGTCGATGGGGCCGCCCTCGACCATCTCGCGGGCGGCCGAGAGGCGGTCGCCGTAGAAGCCGCTGCAGTTCGCGATCCGCAGCGTCATCACACGGCCCACTTGGGCGGGCGCTTCTCCCGGAACGCCGCGATGCCCTCCTGCCCCTCCTCCGACGTGAAGCGCTCGGCGGACAGCTCGGTCATCCGCCGCAGCCCCTCCTCGAACGACATCCCCGGCACCTCCCTGACCAGCCGCTTGGTGATGGCCAGCGCCTCGGGGCCGCCCTTGGTCAGCAGCTCCGCGTAATGGGCGACCGTCGCGTCCAGTTCCTCCTCGGGCACGGCCCGCGAGAGCAGCCCGATCTCCGCCGCGCGAGCGGCGTCGAACACCTCGCCGGTCAGGAAGTACTCGGCCGCCGCCCTCGGCTCGACCCGGCGCAGCACGGGCACCGAGATCATGGCGGGCACGACCCCGAGCCGCACCTCCGAGAACGCGAACGACGCCGTCAGCGGCGCGATCGCGAAGTCGCACGCCGCCACCAGCCCCAGTCCGCCCGCCCGCGCGGTGCCGTTGAGCCGGCAGACGACCGGCTTCGGGCTCTCCCAGATCAAGGCGAGGATCTCAGGGAACGACGCCGTCACCGGCGCGCCGGAGGCCTTCTGCTCCTTGATGTCCGCGCCCGAGCAGAACACGCTCCCCGTGCCGGTCAGCACGATCACCCTGGCCTCCGGCTCGGCCAGCGCCCAGTGCAGCCGCTCCGCCAGGTCGGCGAGGAGCCGTACGGACAGGGCGTTGCGGTTGGGCGGCGAGTCCAGCGTGATGGTCGCGACGCCGCCCGCCAGGTCCTTGTGCACCAGGCTCGTCATGAGGTCCCCTCCTGGATGATCGCCAGCACCGCGCCCGCGTCGACCTGCCGGCCCTTTTCGACGTGTACGCCGGACACCACCCCGTCGGAAGGCGCCACGATCCGATGCTCCATCTTCATCGCCTCGAGCACCAGCACCACCTGCCCCTTCACCACCCGCTCGCCGGCCTCCACCTCGACCCGCAGCACGCTGCCCGGCATGGGGGCGAGCAGCGATCCGGGGGCGACGTGCTCGACCGGCTCGGGGAGACGGGGGAGCGGGGTCAGCTCGGCGCAGCCGCCGGCGTGGTCCACGTAGATCCTGCCGTCCTCGTCGTACTGGGCCACCTGGAAGGTCTGCCGGACGCCGTCGTGCTCCAGCACCACCTCGTACGGCTCCGCGCTGATCACCGTGACGCCGTCGGGCAGCGGGTCGTAGACGACCTCGGCCTCCTCGAAGCGGGCGCGGCGGGGCTGGGAGCGTACGTTGCGCCAGCCGCTCGGAAGGCCCGGCAGCACCTTGGCCCGGCGGCGGTTCGCGGCGGCCATGGCGAGGGCGGCGGCGAGGGCGGCGGCGAGGACGGCGGCGGGGGCGGGGAGCTCGCCGGGTTGCTCGCCCGGCTGCTCTTCTCGCGCCGCCGCGCCTTGGAGCGGGCCGTCCGGGGCGAGGAAGCCGGTGTGGGTATCGCCCGCCACAAACGCCGGATTTGTCAGGATTTTCACCAATAAATCGCGATTGGTGGTGACTCCATGGAGCCTCGCCCGCCGCAGCGCCGTGACCAGCTTCCGCACCGCCTCGGCCCGCGACGACCCGTACCCGATGATTTTCGCCAGCATCGGGTCGTAGTACGGCGAGATCACCGACCCTGACTCGACCCCCGAATCCACCCGCACGTCCCCGGAGACCTCGAACCGCCGGAGCACCCCGCTCTGCGGCAGATAGTCCTCGTCCTCCGCATAGAGCCGCACCTCCACCGCATGCCCGGCCGGCGCGGGCGGCTCCGCCGGGAGCGGGGTCCCTTCGGCCACCTCGAGCTGCAGCCGTACGAGATCGACTCCGTGGACCAGCTCGGTGACCGGGTGCTCGACCTGGAGCCGGGTGTTCATCTCCAGGAACGCCACCCGATCCCCCTTGACCAGGAACTCCACCGTCCCGGCCCCCACGTAGCCGATCTTCCGTGCGGCCCTGACCGCCGCCTCGCAGAGCCGTTCGCGCAGCTCGGCCGTGATCCCGGGGGATGGGCACTCCTCGACGACCTTCTGGTGCCGCCGCTGCACGCTGCACTCCCGCTCGCCCAGCGCCCACACGGTCCCGTGCCGGTCGGCCAGCACCTGCACCTCGACGTGCCGGGCCCCCTCCAGCAGCGGCTCCACGAACACGGTCCCGTCCCTGAACGCCGCCGCCGACTCCCTGCGCGCCGACTCGACCTCCAGGGCCAGCTCCCCGGGCTCACGCACGATCCGCATGCCGCGCCCGCCCCCACCCGCGGACGCCTTCACCAGCACCGGGAACTCGCCGGGCGCCGCCGGATCGAGCGACGGCAGCACGGGCACCCCCGCCTCCGCCATCAGCCGCTTCGCCTCGACCTTGGACCCCATGGCGGCGATGGCCTCCGGTGGCGGGCCGACCCAGACCAGCCCGGCCGCCAGCACCGCCCGTGCGAACTCCGCGTTCTCGGACAGGAAGCCATATCCGGGATGGACGGCGTCCGCGCCGGTGGCCCGGCAGGCGTCCACGATGCGCCCGATGTCCAGGTACGTATCGGACGGGCGGGCGCCGGGCAGCCGTACCGCCAGATCGGCCTCGGCCACGTGCGGCGCGTCCGCGTCGGGGTCGGAGAAGACGGCGACCGTGGAGATGCCGAGCGACGCGCAGGTGCGGAAGACGCGGCGGGCGATCTCGCCCCGGTTCGCGACCAGCAGACGGGTGATCAAGGCCGGAACACCCCGAACCCCGCCGGCTCGGGCACCGGCGCGCTGTTGATCGCGGACAGGCACATGCCCAGCACGGTACGCGTGTCGCGCGGGTCGATGACCCCGTCGTCGTACAGGCGGCCCGACAGGAAGAACGGCAGCGACTCCGCCTCGATCTGGGCCTCCACCATCGCGCGCATCGCCGCGTCCGCCTCCTCGTCGTACGCCTGCCCCTTGGCCTGCGCCGACGCCCTGCCCACGATCGACAGCACCCCGGCGAGCTGCGCGGGCCCCATCACCGCCGACTTGGCGCTCGGCCAGCTGAACAGGAAGCGGGGCTCGTACGCGCGCCCGCACATGCCGTAGTTTCCGGCGCCGTACGAGGCGCCCATGACGATGGTGAGGTGGGGCACGGTCGAGTTGGAGACGGCGTTGATCATCATGGCGCCGTGCTTAATGATGCCGCCCTGCTCGTACTCCTTGCCGACCATGTAACCGGTCGTGTTCTGGAGGAACAGGAGCGGAGTGCGCGACTGGTTCGCGAGCTGGATGAACTGGGTGGCCTTCTGCGACTCCTCGCTGAACAGCACGCCGCGCGCGTTGGCCAGCACGCCCACCGGGTAGCCGTGGACGCGCGCCCAGCCGGTCACCAGCGAGGCGCCGTACAGCGGCTTGAACTCCTCGAACTCGCTCCCGTCCACCACCCGCGCGATCACCTCGCGAGGGTCGAACGGCACCTTCAGGTCTTCGGGGACGATCCCAAGCAGCTCGTCCACCGGGTACCTCGGCTCCCGCGCCGCCCGCGGCCTGACGCCCTGCTTGCGCCAGTTGAGGGAACGCACGATCTGCCGCCCGATCCGCAGCGCGTCGTGCTCGTCCTCGGCCAGATGGTCGGCCAGGCCGCTGATCCTGGCGTGCATCTCGGCGCCGCCCAGCGACTCGTCGTCCGACTCCTCGCCGGTGGCCATCTTCACCAGGGGCGGGCCGCCCAGGAACACCTTCGCTCGTTCCCGCACCATCACCACGTAGTCGCTCATCCCGGGCACGTACGCGCCGCCTGCCGTGGAGTTCCCGAACACGAGCGCGACGGTCGGAACGCCCGCAGCCGACAACCGGGTCAGGTCCCGAAATATCCGCCCACCCGGGATGAAGATCTCCTTCTGCGTCGGCAGATCCGCGCCGCCGCTCTCCACCAGGTTCACGTACGGCAGCCTGTTCCGCAGCGCGATGTCGGCCGCCCGCAGCGACTTCTGCAACGTCCACGGATTGGAGGCGCCGCCGCGGACGGTGGGGTCGTTGGCGGTGATCACACACTCGACGCCCTCGACCACCCCGATCCCCGACACCATGCCGGCCCCCACGGGGAACTCACTGCCCCAGGCGGCCAGCGGCGACAGCTCCAGGAACGGGGAGTCGGGATCGACCAGCAGCTCGATGCGCTCACGGGCCAGCAGCTTGCCGCGCCTGCGATGCCGCTCGACGTACCTCTCACCACCCCCGGCCACGGCCTTGGCATGCTCGGCGTCGAGCTCGCTCAGCTTGGCGAGCATGGATGCGCGGCGACTGCGGTAGTCGGCGCTCTCGAGGTCGAGCCTGGACCTGACGATCACGCCAACACGCTAACGCACGAAAGGGCCCCACAGGAGGGGCCCTTTCGCGCATATCGCGTATGTCGTCGGTCAGCTGCAGTGGCTCCAGCCGGACTTCCAGGACATCTCGGCCCAGGCGCCGCCCCAGATCACGCACTTCTGCTTCGCGGGCAGGCGGATCGGCCCGGCGTTGGCGGTGAACCTGCCCGGCGCGCTAGCGCTGGAACCGCCCTTCACCTGGAGGATCGCGTTCATCTGCACCTTCTCGGGAAAGATCATGCGCGACAGTGTGACCACGCAGTTCTTGCCCGCTCCGGCGTTGTACAGGAGGTAGATCGTGGCATTGGTGCCCAGGGCGTGCGAGTCGACGACCTTGTAGCCGGAGCCGCACAGGCCGGTCGGGCTGGACGTGTTGGCCTTGCGCGGGACATACGGCTTGCTGGTCGCGCTGGGACGGACGGTCGACGTGGGGCCGGAGCTCGGCTGTCCGTTGGGCTGCCCCGCCTCATCCACGTTCTCAGGATCGACCATGGTCGGCGTCTTCGTGCTCTTCTTGCTCGGGCTCTTCTTGGGCTCCGGCCGGGACGTCGTGGGGTGGGAGGTGGGAGGCTGCGTGACCGGGTTCGGGACCTGGGAGACGGGCTCCTGGGTGTGCTGCTTCGGCTTGGTGGTCTTGGGGTCCTTGGAGGGCTGGTCCACGTCCAAGGTGGGCACCGGGGCCGCCGTGTCGGTGGGGACCGACGGGGGCAGGGTCTGGTCCGTGGACGGGGGGTCGACGGGCTGGCCCGCGCCCGATCCGTCGCCGTTGGACTGGTTGGCGGAGTTGCCCACGGCCACCACCGGGACCTCCCTGCTGTTCGCCTGGACCACCACGGCGCCGACGACCACGAGGAGGGCGGCGGCCGCGGCTCCGGACAGGGAGAGCATCAGAGTGCGGCGCTGCTTCGCGGGCGCGCCCTCGGCGGGGCGGGTCGGGCCAGTGGGGCCGCCGGGCCTGCTCGGTCCGTTCGGGGTGCCTCCCTGCCCCTTGAAGGGGGCCTGGCCCTGGGGCATGCCGCCCGGGCCGTGAGGGGGCATGCCCGAAGCGGCCGCCGCCCCGAGGTGACCGCCTTGAGGCGTCTGAGGAGCTCCGTGAGGAGCCTGCGGGGCGCCACCGTGAGGCGTCTGCGGGGCTCCGGCTCCGTGGGGCGCGGCGGGTCCCGTCTGCGCCTGAGGGCCGTTGCCGGGCGGCGTGCCCGGCATGGCGGGCTGAGGGCTGGCGTTGCCGGGCATCCCCGCCTGCGGTCCGCCTGCCTGTGGCCCGCCGGCCGGCCCACCGCCCATGGCCGATGCCGCCTGCGCAGGGCCGCCCTGTGCAGCCCCGCCCTGGACGGGAGCGCCCTGCGCGGGTCCGCCTTGTGCGGGGCCTCCCTGTGCGGGACCGGCCTGGGCGGCTGCCACGTGGTGGGCGAATGCGCCCGTCTGAGGCACGGCCTCGGAGCCGGCCTGGAGGGGGCCGCTCGCGGAGGGGACCGGCTGGGTCCAGGGACCGGGATAGAGGTCCCCACCCTGTCCGGGCTTGCCGCTCTCCGGACCCGCCTGCCCGCCCGCCTGTCCACCGGGGGCGGCGGAGGTGAGCTGCTGGCCCGTCACCGGCTCGATGGCCGACTTCGGGGCCGGCTGGCCGGTGAGGCGGACGATGAGGTCGTCCGCGCTGGGCCGCAGCGTCGGGTCCTTCGACAGGCAGAGGGCCACCAGCTCGGCCAGCACGCCCTCCATCGCCCCGAGCTCCGGCTCCTCGTTCAGGATCCGGTTCATCACCACGGGGATGGAGTCGGCGCCGAAGGCGGGCTTGCCCGTCGCCGCGAACACCATCGTGACGCCCCACGCGAACACGTCGGCCGCCTCGGACACCGCGCCCCCGCTGAGCTGCTCGGGCGCCAGGTACGAGGGCGTGCCCATGGCCATTCCCGTGGCCGTCGCGCCAGGGGAGTCCAGGGCGCGGGCGATGCCGAAGTCGATCACGACGGGACCCTCGGGACCCATGAGCACGTTGGCGGGCTTGAAGTCCCGGTGCAGGATCCCGGCGCGGTGGATGGCCGCGAGCGCCGTGGCGGTGCTGATCGCGAGCCGTTCGAGCGCGGCGCCGCGCCGGGGCCCCTCGTTGATGACCAGCTCACGCAGCGACGGTCCCGGGACGTACTCGCTCACGATGTAGGGCTTGCTGCCCTCCAGGTCGGCGTGGAGCACCGGAGCGGTGCAGAACCTGGCCACCCGCTGCGCCACCGCCACCTCGCGCAGGAACCGCGTCCTGGCGTCGGCGTCGGCCACGAGGGACTGGTGCAGCAGCTTGACCGCCACCTGGTCTCCGGACTCGCCTTTGCCCAGGTAGACAACGCCCTGACCGCCCTCGCCGAGCCGGGCGACGATGTCATACGTCCCCAGCCGCCGCGGATCGTCCGCCGCCAACGGCTGGGACTGATTCACGTCGACCCCCATTACAAACCCCAAATCGATGAGGCAAGACGCTACCAGCGTGAAGGTTGGGGCGTCTGCCGGACCTGCCAGAAGTTTCATGTTTTGACGCAGAATGTCAGGCAGTGGTTCATCCTTCACCGCAGGTACGTGTGCGCATCCACCCCCAAAGTCACGGGTTGGTCAAGGTGCCTGAGGTGTCCGGCCAGATCGCCTTGCCGGGATTGAGGATGCCCAGCGGGTCGAAGACCGCCTTGATGCCCTGCTGGATCTCCGTGACCACCGGGCCGGACTCCAGCGCCAGCCAGCGCCGTTTGAGCAGGCCCACGCCGTGCTCCCCGGTCAGCGTGCCGCCGAGCTCCAGCGCGTGCGTGAAGATCTCGTCCGCCGCCGCCCACACCTCCGCGGGCGGCTCCGCCGTCCCGCGGTCGAAGATGAAGACGGGGTGCAGGTTCCCGTCCCCGGCGTGCGCGACCGTGCAGATCTTCACGTCGTGCCGGGCGGCCGTCGCCTCGATGGCGGTGATCATGTCGGGCAGTACGGAGCGCGGGACGCACACGTCCTCCACCAGGCAGGCCCCGAGCCGCTCCTTGGCCTGGTACGCCAGCCGGCGCAGCGCGATCAGCTCCTCGGCCTCCTGCGGGCTGGAGGAGACCGCCACGAACGAGGCGCCGTTCTCCATGCAGAGCCGCTCCATGCGCTCGACCGCGGCCTGGCTGTCGGTGGCGTCGGACTGGCCGATCAGCATGGCCTGCGTGGCGGGCTCCAGCCCGATGTTGCGCCAGTCGTCGAAGGCCTCAAGGGTGGCCCGGTCGAGCAGCTCCATGAGCGAGGGCTGGCAGCCCGCCGCCATGATCGCCGAGACGGCGGCACCCGCGTCCCTGAGCGAGCCGAACTCGGCGGCGAACGTGGCAGGCGGCGCGGCGGGCGCCCGGCGCAGGCGCACGGTGGCCGCCGTGATGACGCCCAGCGTGCCTTCGGAGCCGACGAAGAGCCCGGTCAGGTCGTAGCCGGTGACGCCCTTCATCGTGCGCCGGCCGGTGTCCATGACGCGGCCGTCGGCCAGCACGACCTCGAGGCCCAGCGCCGAGTCCCTGGTCACGCCGTACTTCACGCATCGCAGCCCGCCCGCGTTCGTGGCCAGGTTGCCGCCGATCGTGGAGATCTCGTACGACGACGGGTCGGGCGCGTACATGAGCCCGTGCGCCCTGGCGGCCTTGTCCAGGTCGGCGGTGATGACGCCCGGCTCGACGACGGCGATCTCGTCGGCGGGGGAGAGCTCCCTGATCGCGTTCATCCTGGCCAGCGAGAGGATGACGGAGCCGTCACCGGCGACGGACGCGCCCGCCAGGCCGGTGCCCCCGCCGCGCGGCACGACCGGCACCCGGTGCTCGGTGGCCCACTTCATCGTCGTCACCACGTCGTCGCGGGAGGTGGCCAGCACCACGCCGAGCGGCTTGCCGGGCTCCACGAACGTACGGTCGCGGGCGTAGGAGTCGATCACGTCCGGGTCGGTCACGACGCGGGCTTCGGGCAGGGAGCTCACCAATGCGTCAATCGATCTCACACCATGCACTTTAGGTGTAAATCGCCCGGATCCACGGGGTGGCGCGCCCGACAGTTTGCGCAGGTCGTGACTTAAGGCCAGACTGCCCGGGTGGAAGTCAGGTGCCCGGTGTGTTCGGAAACTGACCAGGTCGTCGCAGTCCCCGGAGCGGTCGCCGCGGGGACCACGTACAAGATCGGCAGGGTCAGGTTGCCAGGCGCCCGCGAGGTCGCCGATCTGCCCGCCAGGGCGGCTCTCGGCGCGTCGAAGCACGTCATGAGCCGTACGCAGCTCGCGGTCTGGTTGTCGTTCCCCAGCCGCCACTACACCCCTTGGGCCAGGAACCAGGGCTACATCATGCTGGGCGTGGCGGCCCTGGTGCACCTGGTCGTGTCGCTGGTCATCGCGATGGGCCAGGACCCCAAGTGGGGCGAGGTGCTGCTCGCCCCGTTCTGCCTGACGGGCCTGTTCTGGGGGTTCGGGCTGCTGAACGTGCTCGGCTCGTACGCCGCCCGCAAGCGCGACAACCTCGAGGCCCCGGCCAGGGAGCAGGCCCTGGCCGTCTGGGAGCGCCTGCGTTACTGCGCCCGCGACAACGTCGTGTTCGAGCCGGGGGTCGGCGTCTCGTTCCATCCGAGCGAGACGCGCGAGTACATCTTCGGCTTCAGGGGCAACGGCCGCTGATCAGCCCAGCTCCTCCGCCACCAGGCGGACGCAGACGGTCAGGCCCTCGATGGCCTGCTCCAGCTCGTCCAGCTCGGGGAAGGTCGGCGCGAGCCTGATCGTGCGGTTGTCGGGGTCCTTGCCGTACGGGTGCGTCGCGCCCGCGGGCGTCAGCGCGATGCCCGCGGCCTTGGCCTTGGCCACCACCTCGGCGGCGTGCGGCACCTCCAGGCTGACGAAGTAGCCGCCCTTGGGGCTCGTCCAGGTGCCGAGGTCGCCGAGCCGCTCGGTCAGCACCTTGTCGACCAGCTCGAACTTCGGCCCGATCAGCTCCGCGTGCCGCTTCATGTGGGCGGCCACGCCCGCCGGGTCACGCAGGAACTCGACGTGCCGGAGCTGGTTGATCTTGTCCGGGCCGATGGACTGCTTGGAGGTGTTGTGCAGGAACCACTCGACGTTGGCGGCCGAGGAGCCGAAGAACGACACGCCGGAGCCCGCCAGCGTCACCTTGGAGGTGGAGGCGTAGACGAACACGCGGTCGGCGTTGCCGTGCTCGGCGGCGAGCGCCGACAGGTCGGCCAGCTCGTCCGGGGTGTCCGTCAGGTGGTGCACCGCGTAGGCGTTGTCCCAGAAAATCCGGAAATCGGGGGCTGCGGTCGGCATGGCGGCCAGCCTGCGCACCGTCTCGTCGCTGTAGGTGACGCCGGACGGGTTGCTGTACTTCGGCACGCACCAGATGCCCTTGACGCTCGCGTCGGCGGCCACCAGGCGCTCGACCACGTCCATGTCGGGGCCGTCGGCGTTCATCGGGACGGGCACCATCTTGATCCCGAACCGCTCGGTGATCGTGAAATGCCGGTCATATCCGGGCACGGGGCAGAGGAACGTGATCTCCGGCTCCTCCACCCACCGCCGCGCGGCGCCCGGCACCGGGGTGAGCAGCGCGTGCACGATCGTGTCGTGCATCAGGGCCAGGCTGGAGTTGCCTCCGACGACGAGCCGGTCGGCGGGCACCTGCACCAGCGGCGCGAACAGCTCGCGCAGCTCGGCCAGGCCCTGCAGGTTGCCGTAGTTGCGGCCGTCGGTGCCGTCGGCCGCCCGGTACGACGTGGGCAGCCTGAGCAGGTCGTTGGAGAGATCGAGCTGCCGCGGCGACGGCTTGCCCCGGGTGAGGTCGAGCGAGAGCCCTCGCTGGACGAGGGCGGAGTAGTCAGCCTGAGCGGTCACGAGATCTCCTCCGTAGTCGGTCCGGCTACGAAGGATAGAAGAAGCCACCAGATGAGCCGGTAAATATCCGCAATGTGGGATGCCGGTTCTGAGCCGCAAGTTGAGCGGGCTCGTCAAAGCTTCCGGGCGGAATGGTAAATAACGTCTTCCCGAGCGGCGCTGGTTGGCGTGCAATGGGTAGATCGGGGCAGTCCGGGCCGCCTCCGGCGGTCCGTCGCAGGTAGCACTCCGCGCAGGAGGGAGCAGCCGTGACGACTGTTCGGGAGACCTCGTTCGAACAGGTCAGGCGCCGCCGCACCGGGACCGTCATCGCCTCCTGGATGTCGACGACCGACCACAAGGTCATCGGCTACCTCTACCTGATCACCTCGTTCGGGTTCTTCCTGGTGGCGGGCGCCATGGCCATGTTCATCAGGGCCGAACTCGTCGCCCCCGGCATGCAGCTGGTCAGCCAGCAGCAGTACAACCAGCTGTTCACCATCCACGGCACGGTGATGCTGCTGCTGTTCGCCACGCCGCTGTTCGCGGGGTTCGCCAACGTGGTCATGCCGCTGCAGATCGGTGCGCCGGACGTCGCCTTCCCGCGGCTGAACGCGGTGGCGTACTGGCTGTTCCTGTTCGGCGGGCTGATGGTGGTCGCGGGGTTCCTCACGCCGGGCGGGGCGGCCGACTTCGGCTGGTTCGCCTACACGCCGCTGTCGACGGCCATGTACTCGCCGCAGATCGGCGGAGATCTGTGGATCATGGGTCTGGCCCTGTCGGGTCTGGGTACGATCCTCGGCGCGGTCAACTTCATCACCACGATCATCGGCATGCGGGCCCCCGGCATGACGATGTTCAGGCTGCCGCTGTTCACCTGGAACGTGCTGCTGACCAGCATGCTCGTGCTGATGGCGTTCCCCGTGCTCGCGGCGGCGCTGCTCGTGCTGGAGTCGGACCGCAAGCTCGGCACCCAGGTCTTCGACTCGGTCAACGGGGGCCCGATGCTCTGGCAGCACCTGTTCTGGTTCTTCGGCCATCCCGAGGTCTACATCATCGCGCTGCCGTTCTTCGGGATCATCTCCGAGGTGGTCCCGGTGTTCAGCCGCAAGCCGCTCTTCGGCTACCTGGGGCTGGTGGGCGCGACCATCGCCATCGCCGGGCTGTCGATGACCGTGTGGGCGCACCACATGTTCGCGACGGGCCAGGTGCTGCTGCCGTTCTTCTCGTTCATGACGTTCCTCATCGCGGTGCCGACCGGGGTGAAGTTCTTCAACTGGATCGGCACCATGTGGCGGGGCCATCTGAGCTTCCAGACGCCGATGCTCTTCGCGGTCGGGTTCCTGGTGACGTTCCTGCTCGGCGGGCTCACCGGGATCATCCTGGCCTCGCCGCCGCTCGACTTCCACATCAGCGACACGTATTTCGTGGTCGCCCACTTCCACTACGTCGTCTTCGGCACGGTCGTGTTCGCCATGTTCTCCGGCTTCTACTTCTGGTGGCCGAAGATGACCGGCAGGATGCTCGACGACCGCCTCGGCAAGGTGCACTTCTGGACGCTGTTCATCGGCTTCCACACCACGTTCCTGGTGCAGCACTGGCTCGGCCAGCTGGGCATGCCCAGGCGGTACGCCGACTACGGCGTGAACGACGGATTCACCGCGCTCAACGAGATCTCCTCCGCCGGGGCCTTCCTCCTCGGGGCCTCGACGCTGCCGTTCCTCTACAACGTCTGGAAGACGGCCAGACACGCCCCCAAGGTCACGCTCGACGACCCCTGGGGCTACTGCAACTCGCTCGAGTGGGCCACCTCGTGCCCGCCGCCGCGCCACAACTTCACCAGCATGCCGCCGATCCGCTCCGAGCGACCCGCCTTCGACCTGCACTACCCCCGTGAGCAGGCCGAGCGGCCACCCGTCGTGGAGCGGGAGGAGGCCCCCGAGGTCGAGCCGGGCAGGACCGCCGAGGAAGACCCCGACTGATCATGAAATTCGCCTATCTAGGGAGATCGGCGATGACAGGCAGGAAAATCCCCTTCACCCCCGAGCCGGCCCCCTGCGGGAAGACGTCCGGCGGGGAGCGCCTCGTCGACGACGACGGCTACGGCCTGGTGATCCGCGACCAGCTCTTCGACTGCGGCTGCCGGAGGATCCGGCACGAGTACCACGACGGCAGCATCCACCTGTCCGCCATCCGGCACGACGGCAAGCGGGTGAAGGACCCGGTGCAACCGGACCACGGGAAGTGACGTAAATGATCGACGTGCTCATCGTCGGAGGAGGCGGAGCGGGCCTGCGGGCGGCCATCGCGGTCGCCGAGGCTGTCAAAGCCGGGGGCCCTCCGCTCACAGTGGCGGTCGTCTCGAAGGTCTACCCGATGCGCAGCCACACGGTCTCCGCCGAAGGCGGCGCCGCCGGGGTGATCGGCATCGGCGACACGCTCGACGAGCACTGCTACGACACGATCTCCGGCGGCGACTGGCTCTGCGACCAGGACGCGGTCGAGGCGTTCGTGGCCGAGGCGCCCCAGGAGCTGATCCAGCTCGAGCACTGGGGCTGCCCCTGGAGCCGGGAGCGCGACGGCCGCGTGGCGGTCCGCCCGTTCGGCGGCATGAAGAAGATGCGCACCTGGTACGCCGCCGACAAGACGGGCTTCCATCTCCTGCACACCTTGTTCCAGACATCCCTGAAATATCAGGACGTCATCAGGTACGACGAGTGGTACGTCACCAAGCTCGTCGTCGACGACGGCCGCGTCCACGGCGTCGTGGCCGTCGAGATCAGGACCGGCCGCATCGAGACCATCGCGGCCAGGACCGTCATCCTGGCCACCGGCGGCTGCGGGCGCGTCTTCCCCTTCACCACGAACGCCGCCATCAAGACCGGCGACGGCATGGCCCTGGCCTACCGGGCGGGAGCGCCGCTCAAGGACATGGAGTTCGTCCAGTACCACCCGACCGGCCTGCCGTTCACCGGCATCCTCATCACCGAGGCGGCCAGGGCGGAGGGCGGCTGGCTGATCAACAAGGACGGCTACCGCTACCTGCAGGACTACGACCTCGGCAAGCCGACGCCCACGCCGAAGCTACGCAGCATGGAGCTGGGCCCGCGCGACCGGCTCTCCCAGGCGTTCGTGCACGAGCAGCAGCTGGGCCGCACGGTGGACACGCCGTACGGGCCGGTCGTCTACCTCGACCTGCGCCACCTGGGCGAGGAGAAGATCGACGCCCGCATCCCGTTCGTGCGCGAGCTCTGCAGGAGCTACCAGAACCTCGACCCGGCCACCGACCTCATCCCGGTACGCCCGGTCGTGCACTACATGATGGGCGGCGTCCACACCGACATCGACGGCGCCACCCCGATCGCCGGGCTGTTCGCGGCGGGGGAGACCGCCTGCGTGAGCATCAACGGCGCCAACCGGCTCGGCTCCAACTCCCTGCCGGAGTGCCTGGTCTTCGGCCGCCGCGCGGGCATCGCGGCCGCCGGGTTCGCCCGGTCCCACCGGGACGGCGAGGCGGCGGCCGTACGGACCCAGGGGGAGGACGAGCGGCGGCGGTTGGAACGCGCGCGGGAGGGCAGCAGCACCGGTGAGCGGATCGCCGACCTGCGCGAGGAGATGCAGCACACGCTCGAGGGGGCGGCCGGCATCTACCGCACGGGCGACGTGCTCACCAAGGCCGTCGACACGCTCGCGGAGCTGCGCGAGCGCGCCGAGGAGGTGCGGATCGACGACACGAGCACCGCCTTCAACACCGAGCTGATCAACCTGCAGGAGCTGCACACGATGCTGGAGGTCGCGCAGACGATCGTGGCCTGCGCGCTGAACAGGCAGGAGTCGCGCGGCGCGCACCAGCGCACCGACTTCCCCGCCAGGGACGACGACGCCTACCTCGCGCACTCGCTGGTGCACCGCGCGCCCGACGGCACCCCGTCCGTCGGGCTGCTGCCCGTGACGATCACCCGCTGGCCTCCGGGAGAAAGGGTGTACGGCCGTGACTGAGATCAAGGAAACGGCGACGCGGACGATCAGGATGGAGGTCGCCCGCTACCGGCCCGGCGAGGACGACGAGCCGGTGTTCCAGGGGTACGACGTGCCGCTCACGGCCGACTGGGCGGTGCTCGACGGGCTCAACCACATCAAGGACCAGCTCGACGGCAGCCTGTCGTACCGCTGGTCGTGCCGGATGGGCGTCTGCGGCTCCTGCGGCATGACCGTCAACGGCGAGCCCAGGCTGACCTGCGGCACCTTCCTCACCGAGTACGGCGACGGCCCGATCAGGATCGAGCCGCTGAAAGGCTTCCCGGTGATCAGGGACCTGGTCGTGGACATCGACGGGTTCCTCGCCAAGCTGTCGTCCACGCGGCCGTGGCTGGTCAGAGAGGGCGAGGAGCTGCCGCTGAGCACCGAGTACGCCCAGACGCCCGAGCAGCTGGATGCGTACAAGCAGTACAGCATGTGCATCAACTGCCTGCTCTGCTACTCGGCCTGCCCCGTCTACGTGCTCGACCCCGACTTCCTCGGGCCGGCCGCCATCGCGCTCGCCCAGCGCTACAACCTGGACTCGCGCGACATGGGCGACCGGTTCGACGTGCTGAACCAGGAGGACGCCGTGTGGGGGTGCACGTTCGTCGGCGAGTGCACGCGGGTCTGCCCCAAGCACGTGGACCCGGCCGAGGCCATCCAGCGCTACAAGCTGACCGCCGCCCTGCGCTCCGTGCTGCCGTGGAGCAGGCGATGACGACCGCGTACCGGCCGCCGCGCGACAACCTGTGGTTCGCCCGCTCCCGCCACTGCGCCTTCTTCGTGCTGCGCGAGCTGACCAGCGTCTTCGTGGCCTGGTCGATCGTCTTCCTGCTGATGTTCGTGGACGCCGTGCGCACCGGCGGCCTCCAGGAGTTCGCCGCGCTGGCCGGCCGGCCGTGGATGATCGCGATCAACGTGCTCGCCCTGGCCGCGACCGCCTTCCACACGATCACCTTCCTCAATCTCGCCCCCAAGGCCACCGTCGTCCGGCTGGACGGCTGGCGGGTGCCCGCCTGGATGATCCAGGGCGGCAACCACTCGGCCTGGGTGGTGATCTCCGTGTTGATCGCCTACTTCGTCCTGAGGTCGCCATGAGACGCACCCTGGAGCCGTACCTGTGGCTGCTCTTCAGCGGCGGGGGAGTGGTGGCGGCGCTCCTGCTGCCGGTGCTCGTGCTGCTCTTCGGGGTGCTCATGCCGCTCGGCGTGGTGGACTGGCCGACGGCCGGGCACCTCCGCGCGCTGGCGGAGAACCCGCTGGTACGGCTCGCGCTCCTGGCGGTCGTCGTGCTCTGCCTTTTCCACGCCGCGCACCGCATCCGGTTCACCAGCGAGGAACTGCTCGGCATCGCCAGGTTCGACCTGGTCATAGCGGTGATCTGCTACGGGGGCGCGGTCGTGGGTGCGATAACGGCCGGGCTAATACTGCTCTGAGGCGCGGCGCGAACCATGCGCCAAATGTCCCCCTTTGATCACATTTCAACGACGTACTTTACGTTTCGTTGACTGACCCTCTAGCGTCCGGCATTGCACACCCTATGGCCATGCGCCCGGTGACCCCGGGCAGAGAGGGTAACTGGTGCCCAGCACGAAGCGCTTATTAGCAGCTTTCCCGGCGGTCGCCCTTCTCGGCGCCGCCCTGTCCGTGCCCACGGCTCAAGCGGCCACATCACTCACTGGTGCCGCGAACTACGAGCCCACGGCAGCGGACTACTACATCAATTACGCTCCGCCCGCGGTTGAGAAGGACCCGCAGGAGCCCTCGGTCAACGACGGCAAGCAGCGCTCACTGACCCCGGCGCAGAAGTTCGACAGGAAGTTCACCAGCGGAAATCCGGCAGCCGGCCGCATTCTCGCCGCCCGCGAGAACCAGGCCATCAGGACGGGCCGCAACCCCGCTGAATGGATTTTCAAGAACTCCAAGCAGACCCGCACGGCCAAACTCCTGACGATCCTCGTCGAGTTCAACGACCAGGCCAACGACGACTTCTCCGGCTTCAACCGGCTGCGCACCGTCAACAGCAACCCCGACGACTGCGTGGTCGAGCCGGCCGGCACGCTCCAGAACGGCCCCCTGCACAACAACATCCCCGACCCGGCCACGCTGCCGCACAAGGACAACAACTCCTTCTGGGTCAAGGACTTCAGCACCGAGCACTTCAACAAGATGCTCTACACCGACAAGGGCATCACCGAGCGCGTGCGCCCGGACCTGAAGGACCCGCGCGACGGCAAGCCCGGCATCGACATCTCCGGCTACACGATGAAGAAGATGTACGAGGAGATGTCCAAGGGCGCCTACTCCGTCACCGGCTCGGCGGTCGGCTGGATCAAGGTCCCGCACTCCGAGGCCTGGTACGGCGCGGCGAAGTGCGGCGGCGCTCCCCAGGACATGTCCGGCCACCCGGACAACCCGCTCGGCGCCCAGCAGCTGCCCATCGACGTGGTGCAATCGCTGGCCAAGGCCCAGCCGAACTTCCCGTGGGCCGACTACGACCTCGAGGACACCTCCGACGCCGACGGCGACGGCAACTTCAACGAGCCCGACGGCGTGATCGACCACCTGGTGCTGGTCCACGCCGGCAAGGACAAGTCCTCTGACGGCGGCGCCCAGGGCACGTACGCGATCTGGGCCCACTCCAGCGCGGTCGCCGGCGGCTACAAGATCCCCGGCAGCGACAAGAAGATCTCCAACTACATCGTGCAGCCCGAGGACTCCGGCGTCGGCGTCTTCGCCCACGAGTACGGCCACGACCTGGGCCTGCCCGACCTGTACGACACCTCGGGCCAGGCCAGCTCCGCCGTGGACTTCTGGGACCTCATGTCCAGCGGCTCGCACTCCGGCCCCATCTTCCAGTCGATGCCGGCCCACATGGGCCTGTGGGACAAGTGGGTGCTCGGCTGGGCGAACCCGAAGACGTTCAACCCCGGCGACGCCGCCAAGCTCGTCACGGTCGGCCAGTCCTCGCGCACGCCCAAGCTCACCGAGGACGGCGTCCGGGTGAACCTGGCCTCCACGCCGGTGAAGATGATCGACGTCCACAGCGGCTCGAACGCCTGGTGGAGCGGCCTGGACCAGGAATGGGCCAACCTCACGCTGACGCGCGACGTGGCCGTCCCCGCCGGCACCGATCTCAGGTTGTGGATGTGGAACAACTACGTGATCGAGCAGGACTGGGACTTCGGCTTCGTCGAGGTCTCGACCGACGGCGGCCAGACCTGGGCCCAGCAGAAGGTCTTCGACGAGGCCGGGAACGAGGTCAGCACCCCTGACGACTACCCGGACCCGAACAAGAACCTCAAGACCTTCGGCAACAAGAAGTACGGCCTGACCGGTGACAGCGGCGGCTGGCGGCACGACTACGTCAACCTGACGCCGTTCGCCGGGAAGACGGTCAAGCTGCGGCTGACGTACAACACCGACGCGGCCTTCCAGGAGCGCGGCTGGCACGCCGACGACTTCCAGCTCACCAACGGCGGTACGGCCGTGTGGAGCGACGACGTCGAGGGCGGCGACAACGGCTGGAAGGCCACCGGCGGCACGTTCACCAACACCAGCGGCCAGGGCTGGACCCGCAACAACGGCGAGCGTGAGATCTCCCGGTTCTACCTGGCCGAGTGGCGCAACTTCGACGGCTTCGACAACGGCCTGAAGTACACCTACGACACCGACTACTCCCGCGACGGGGCGTGGAAGGTGCAGAAGCTGGCCTACAACGCGCCGGGCCTGCTGGTGTGGTACCGCGACTCGACGTTCATCAACAACAATCTCAGCAGCACGCTGCGGCTCCCGCCGAGCCTCGGCCCCAAGGGCAGCCTGCTGGTCGTGGACTCGCACTTCGACCCGCTGCGCCGCACCGGGACCGCGGCCGAGAAGGACCCGACGCTGCAGAAGAACCTGCAGGGGCGCGTCCAGTCGTCCAACGCCGCGTTCGGGTTCGGCAAGACGTACCCGTTCAAGGAGTGCATCGAGGCGGCGGACGAGCCGTTCAGCGCCTACTGCACGGACCTGCCGGCGCAGAAGGGCGTCCCGGCCTTCACCGACGCCAAGACCTGGTACCCGGGCCTCGAGGTCATCAACGGCAGTCTCTACTACCGCGACTTCGACGCCTCGGTGGTCGTGCCGTCGAAGGGCGACCAGGCGTACACCACCCGCGTGGTGCACCAGGACGGCACCCCCGCCCCGGAGCTGTACGGCCAGGTGGTCGCCGGCTCCAAGCTCGGCACCGGCAACCCCGGTGACGAGGGCAAGGCGCTGGGCGTGCAGTTCAAGCTGGTGAGCCCGCTGCCGGGCAACCTGGGCGCCATCGTCCAGGTCGTCCCGCCGAAGAAGTAGTAGTGATCATGGGCCGCCGGGACCTCCCGGCGGCCCATACCATTGGTGTCCATGAGCGAATTGCGCACCAAGGACGAGCACACTGAGGCGATCCGGCGGGATCGCAAGGTGGCAGTGGTGGTCAACACTCGCTCGCGCCGGGGCCGCCGCCACTACTTCGAGGTCATCGAGCAGATCCACAACCTCGGGTTCGAGCCGCTGGTCGAGCTGTCGGTCTACAACCCCAAGCGGCTGCGCGAGCTGCTCGACACGGCCCTGGCCACCAAGCCCGACCTGCTCATCGTGGGCGGCGGCGACGGCACCCTCTCCTCGGCGGTGCGCCACGTGGCACACCGCGACGTGGCGCTCGGCGTGCTGCCGCTCGGCACCACCAACAACTTCGCCAGGAGCCTCGGGCTCCCGCTCGACCTGGCCGGGGCGATCAGGGTGTTCGCCACCGGCAAGGTTGCCGACATCGACCTCGGCATGGCCGACGACCGGCCGTTCGCCAACCTCGCCAGCTTCGGCGTCTCCGTCGAGGTGGCGGGCCGGGTCAAGCCGTGGCTCAAGCGCATCGTGGGGCGTCCCGCCTACCCGCTGACCGCGCTGACCATCCTGCCGGGGCACACGCCGTTCCGCGCGTACATCACCGTGGAGGGTCAGCGCCACGAGCTGCTCACCCACCAGCTCAACATCGCCAACGGCCGCTTCCACGGCGGCTGGCAGGTGGCCAGGGACATCAGCATCGACAACGGCCAGCTGGTCGCCTACCAGCTCGGCTCGGGCAAGAAGCTGCGGCTGCTCGGGGAGACCCTGATCAGGGCGACGACCGGGCGGTGGCGCAGCCTCGCCGGGGGGCCGTTCGTGGTGGGACGCGAGATGCTGCTGGAGACCGACCCGCCGATGGCGGCCGACGTGGACGGCGAGGTACGGCTGCGCACGCCGATCCGGCTCCGGGTGGTGCCCAACGGCGTGCGCGTGATGGTGCCCGACTCCTTCGAGGACCGCTGAGCACACCCCACACCCAGGGTCAGGAGCCGGCGAGTGCCTGGTAGGCCGGGGTGAGGGTGCCGGCCAGGTCGGCAGGGGGCGGGAAGACGCGCAGGAGCAGGTCCGGGGCGGCCGTCGTGGGGCGGCGTTCGGGCCGGTGCGCCGTGGCGCCCGGCGCGTAGAAGTCGGCCAGCCGGTCGGCGAACGGCACGTCCTCCACCTCCACCCCGGCCGCCTCCTCCGCCAGCGACCCGAGCAGCTGCTCCCGGGTGCGGCCACGCCAGGCCAGCACCAGGAACGGGTCGTCGTCGAACGACTCGGCCAGCAGGTAGAGCACCGCCGACAGGTGCTTGCACGGGAAGCCCCAGTCGGGGCACGAGCAGTCCATGTCGAGGTCGCGGGGGAACAGGTCGATCCCCATCGCGGCGAACAACTCCTCGATCTCCGTCGGCATCTCTCCCGCCAGCAGCTTGGCCCGGTAGACGGCCTGCTCGGCGATCGACTCCTCGATGGCGGCCCAGCGCTGCTCGCCGTACGCCTCGATCCTGATCACGACCTCGTACGGACGGGGCCGCGAGCCCTGGACGGCGGCCCTGACCTCGCCGGGGGACAGGTCGATCGACAGGACCTGGCCCTGGCGGGCGTACGCGCGGCCACGCGTGAGGCGGCCCTTGTCGCAGATGCGCTCCAGGATGTCGATGAAGCGCCTGGACCACCAGGTGGAGCCGATGCTGCCCCGCCGGCTGCGGGCCCTGATGCCGCCCTCGACCCTGATCGGCCCGGCGTCCTCGAACCAGGCGCGCTTGTTGTCGGGCATCGTCAGCTCACCCCCTCCGCCGTGAGCCTGAACACCTCGCGCAGCTCGTCGGTCGACAGGTCCGTCAGCCAGTCCTCGCCGGTGCCGACCACCCGCTCGGCCAGGGCCTTCTTGCGCTCGATCATCTGGTCGACGCGTTCCTCGAGGGTGCCCGCGCAGATGAGCTTGCGTACCTGCACGTTCTTGCGCTGCCCGATGCGGAACGCCCGGTCGGTGGCCTGGTCCTCGACGGCCGGGTTCCACCAGCGGTCCACGTGGATGACGTGGTTGGCGGCCGTCAGGTTGAGCCCGACCCCGGCCGCCTTGAGCGACAGCACGAACAGCATCGGCTCGTCGTCGTGCTGGAACCGGTCGACCAGGCGGTCACGGGTCTTCTTGGGCAGGCCGCCGTGCAGCCAGAGCACGGTGGTGTCGAGCCGCTGGGCGAGGTACGGCTGGAGCATGCTCCCGAACTCGGCATATTGCGTGAAAAGCAGAGCCTTTTCGCCTTCGGCCAGGATTTCTTCCGACAGCTGCTCCAAGCGGGTGAGCTTGCCGGACCTGCCTGACAGGCGGGAGCCGTCCTTGAGCAGGTGGGCCGGGTGGTTGCAGACCTGCTTGAGCTTGGCCATGGTCGCCAGCACCAGCCCGCGCCGCTCGATGCCCTCGCTCCCCTCGATCTTGGAGAGCATGTCGTCCACGACCGCCTGGTAGAGGGTGGCCTGCTCGGTGGTGAGCGGGCACCACTCCTTGACCTCCATCTTCTCCGGCAGATCAGAAATAATCGATTTGTCAGTCTTGACGCGCCGGAGGATGAACGGCCCCGTCGCCCGCTTGAGCGCCTGAGCGGCCTGCTCGTCCTGGCGGGCCTCGATCGGCTCCTGGAAGCGGGTCCTGAACCGGGAGCGCGGCCCCAGCAGCCCCGGGTTCGCGAACTCCATGATCGACCAGAGCTCGGCCAGGTGGTTCTCGACCGGGGTGCCCGTCAGGGCGAGCCTCGTGCCGGTCGGGATGGACCGTACGGCCTGGGCCTGCAGCGTGCCGCTGTTCTTGATCGCCTGGGCCTCGTCGCACACGACCCTGCGCCACTCGTGCTGCTTGAGCGAGTCCAGGTCGCGGTGGGCGGTGCCGTACGTGGTGATCACCAGATCGGCCCGCGGGATCAGGGCGGCGTCGCGCCCGCTGCCGTGGTGCACGTACACGCGCAGGCCGGGGGCGAACCTGGCGGCCTCCCGCTGCCAGTTGCCGACGAGGGACATGGGGCAGACGAGCAGCGTGGGGGCGTCGGCCCGCTCGTGGACGAGCAGGGCCAGCGTGGTGACCGTCTTGCCCAGCCCCATGTCGTCGGCCAGCACCCCGCCCAGGCCCAGCTCCGACAGGAAGCTCAGCCACGCCAGGCCGCGCTCCTGGTAGGGCCTGAGCGTGGCGTCCAGCCCGGCCGGGGTGCTGATGGGCACGAGCCGCCGTTCGGCCTGGCCGGACAGCAGGTCGCCGAGCACGCCGTCGGCGTCGACCTCCACCAGCGGCAGCTCGTCGCCGCCCAGGAGGTCGCCCCAGAGATCGGAGCCGACGATGTGGCGCAGCATGTCGGAGGCGGTCGCCTCGCCCGTACGGGTGCCCGCCACGGCCCTGAGCGCGGCCTTGAGCTGCCGGTCGTCCAGCTCCACCCACTGGCCGCGCACCCTGACCAGCGGCACCTTCAGCCGGGCCAGCTCGGCCAGCTCCGCCTCGCTGATCGTCTCGCCGCCCACCGCCAGCTCGACGCGGAAGTCGACCAGCTCCCGCATCCCGAACCCCTGGCCGGTGGCCGCCGTCTGCGCCTTGGTCCTGGTGGTGAGCTTCAGCCCCAGCTTCGTCCGCCCGGCCCAGCGCGGCAGCTGCACCCCGAACCCGGCCGCCTGCAGCAGCGGCGCCGCCTGCCTCAGGAACCCGAACGCCCCCGCCGTGTCCAGCGCCAGCTGGCTCGGCGCGGGCCCGCGCAGGGCACGGTCGAGCTCGGGATAGAGCCGGACGGCCCGGCCCAGCCCGGCGAGCAGCTCCCTCTCGGGAACGCCCGGCAGCCCGGTCGCCTTCTCGCCGCTCCACACGCGCGCGGCGGGCACGTAGAGGCTGGGGTCGTCGGCCGCCTGCAACGCCAGCTCGACCCGCCAGTCGTCGGCGTCGGCGGGCTCCAGCAGGCGGAAGCAGACCCTGGTCGCGCCCTCGGCCGACTCGACCGAATCACGCCACTTCTCCAGCTCCCGGCGGAGCTCCGGGACGTCGGGGCAGTCCGGCGCGTCGCCGGTCAGGGCGGCCAGCCAGCGCTCGTGAGGCGTTCTGGCCGTGACGACCAGGGGCTCGGTGAGCGCCTGCCGGACGAGCGTGTCGGTGATCGCCTCGAGCGCCTCCCGCAGGACGTCCGCGGACGGCCGTTCGACGCGGGAGGTACGGCAGGCTGGCGGCATGGCCAGCGCCAGCTCCCGGAAGTATCCGGCGTCGGCCCCGGTCACCACGGGCATCCAGCCGGCCCGCGCGCCGGCCCGCGGCACCGCCCACATGGTCATGGAATCGCCGGGCTCCGGCTCGGGCTCCCGCTCGGGGGCCGTCGCGCCGGGGATGAGCTGCGGGATGACGCGGCCCCGGCGTACCAGGTCGCGGGCGAAGGCGGCGACGGCGGCCCAGTGGCGCATGGTCGCGGTGCCGGTGTGCCCGTCCAGGACGTGCAGCGCCTGCGAGAGCGGCGGGACGACGGCGGGAACCTGCCAGAGGCGCAGCCGCGGGCGCGCCACCTCGGCCAGCCGCCCGGTCTCCGGCGAGGGCAGCGGCTCCCTGGCCGAGCCGGGCAGAAGCAGCTCCAGCGTCCGCGACGGCGGCTCGTCGAGGCCCAGCACGGCGGCGACGCCCTCCGCGGCGGCGGCGAAGGGATGGGGGACGCTCTCGGCCTGCGCGGGACGCCGCCGGCTCGCTGCGGGCACGGCGTCGGCGCTCTCCGCCCAGAAGGCGAGCCCTTCGGCCGACCAGACCCCGTGTACCAGCACCTCGGCAGATTACCGCCGGGAACGGAAGATCGAATCCCGTGCGCCCGGCGTCGCCTGGAGGAAGATCGGGCCCGCTTAGGATCCTGCCATGAGGTTTTCGGGAGCGGAGGACAAGTGGCGCGCGAAGCTGGGCACGCTGCGCGACGTCATCAGGCAGGACCTCGTCACCCGCCAGCTCGCCGAGCACCTGCCCAAGGCCCCCTGCCACGTCCTCGACGTCGGGTCGGGCCAGGGCACGCAGGCGCTCAGGATGGCCGCGAGGGGCCATCACGTCGTCGCGCTCGACGCCTCCCGTGACCTCCTCCGCCTCCTGGAGGCCGGGATCCAGCCGGGCATGGCGGTCCGCACGGTGCAGGCGGAGGCCGAGCGGCTGGGGGAGCTGTTCGAGCCGGGCAGCTTCGACGCCGTCCTCTGCCACGGCGTGCTGATGTACTTCGACGACCCCGACCCGCTCCTCGCCGACCTGGCCCGCCTTCTCGCCCCCGGAGGCATCCTCTCGCTCCTCGTACGGAACGGCGACGGCCTCGCCATGCGGCCGGGGCTCATGGGTGACTGGACGGGGGCGCTGCGGGCGTTCGAGGGCACCGGCTACGTCAACAGGCTCGGCGTCGCCGCCAGGGCCGACCGGCTCGGCGATCTCATGCGGCGACTGGCCGGACACGGACTCGAGGTACGCGAGTGGTACGGCGTGCGGGTGTTCTGCGACGCCGTCCCCGACGACACGCCCGTCCCGGACGACATCGACGACCTGCTGGCGGCGGAGGATCGGGCGGGCCGGACCGACCCTTACCGAGGCGTGGCCGCGCTGACCCACCTCATCTGCGGGATGGCTTATATAAGCCATACCTGAAGTTGTAGAATGTTGGTATGAACCCTCCCGGATCGTGGTGCGAGAGGCCCAAGCCGCAGGCTCCCTCCTGCGAGCTCCCGTCCCCGTGGAGCAGGCCGAAGCAGCCCGACAACTGGTGCGAGGTGCAGAAAGACCCCGTGCTGTCGGCGCTGGGGTTCCTGCTCAAGGTCGCCAAGCGGTAACGGCCAGGTGATAGAAGGCCGCTTGGCTGGGTAGTCGCCTTCCTCACGGAGGAGGCGAACGTCGTGAACGACACCCACAAGCTGGTCAACGACCTCTCCGAGCAGGTCTCAAGGCTCGTGAGAGACGAATTCCGCCTGGCGAGGATGGAGCTGGCGGAAAAAGGCAAGCGCGCGGGGTTCGGTGCGGGTCTGTTCGGCGCGGCTGGGATGGCCGCGTTCTTCGGCGGTGCCGCGCTCGTTACCGCCGTCATCCTGCTCCTCGCCCTGGTGCTGCCCGGCTGGGCGGCCGCCGCCATCGTGGCGGGAGCGCTGTTCCTCATCGCCGCGATGCTCGGCCTGACCGGCCGCACCCAGGTGAAACGAGTCGGCCCACCCGTCCCATCAGAGACTCTCGCGAGCGTCAAGGCCGACATCGACATGGTCAAGGAGAGGGCACGGCGATGAGCGAGACCGACCCCGGATACAGCGAGCAACACGCAGGCAACGTCGGCGCCCGCAGGGCGACCGTGGGCACACCGACCGAACGCGAGTCCATCAACGTGCCTCCGACCAGGCCGGGCGCGGCGGAGAACGCCCGGCACGCGGAGGAGGCCCGTACGGAACACGAGACATTCATTCCCGAACCCCCCGTCCGCGACGAGCGGGAGGAGGCCGCCGAGAACCAGCGGGCCGAGGAGGAATCGGTCCCCACGCCACGCGGGTCGCTCCACGACCAGTCGTCCCCGCTCCACGGGGTGCGCCACCAGGAGCGTGACCTGCGCAAGGACATCGAGGAGACCCGGCGGGAGCTGGGCGACACCGTCAGCGCGCTGGCCGCCAAGGCCGACGTGAAGGCCCGCGCGAGCCAGGCGGCCGGTTCCGTCAGGGGCAAGGTGACGGGCAAGGTCCGCGAGAGCACGCCGCACCAGGTCAGAGAGGCGGCACAGGCGGCGAGGAAGCGGCCCGTGCTGCTCATCGCCGCCGGAGGCGCCGCGGTGGCCTTCGCCGTCCGGAGCATGATGCGCGACCGCCGCCGCAGGTTCCGGTAAGAGGCTCCGGCGCGGGCCGATAGCCTGCCGGAATGATTCGTCGAACGGGCGCCCCCGCCATCATGCTGGCCGCCCTGCTGGTGGCGGGGTGCGGCGGAGGTTCAGCGGTGAGCAACCTCGGCACCGTCGTCAAGGGTGCCAAGGGCTCGACCGTACGCGTCGAGCTGCGCTCCGGGCAGCGCTTCTCGCTGGCCGTCGCCGACAACCCGTCGGTGGGCGACAACTGGGACCTGGTCGCGGTCCCTGACCCGAAGGTGGCCTCGTTCATCAGCGAGGAGCGCGAGCGCAAGGGCGAGGGGGTCGGAGCCGCCGGCACGACGTACTTCGTGTTCAACAGCAAGCGCCCGGGCACGACGCAGATCAGGCTGCGCGACTGCTGGCGCTGCGGCCGGTCCACGACGCCGCCCGACGAGGAGAGCAGGCGGCAGTCGGGCGAGGCCGTCTTCGACCTCACGGTGAAGTAGCCGCTCACCCGCTAGGACGAGCGGGGCCGCCAGTCGCCGCGGTCCAGGTCGAGGTTCTCCGGCGCGTGCAACCGGACCATGGTCCTGGCGACCCCGGCCGGCACCCGGTGCGGCGTCAGGAACGACACCGACACCATCACCGCGAACGCGATCGGCACCGTCCACGCCGCCGGCTGCGCGAGCAGGGCACCCGCGGGCCCGGCGTGGGGACCGGCGACGATCGTGACGAGCACCGCCGCGCACGCCAGCCCCCCGCCCACGAACAGCCCGGCCAGCGCCCCCGTGGTCGAGAGGCGACGCCACCAGATGCCCAGCACGAGCAGCGGGCAGAACGACGAGGCCGCCACCGCGAACGCCAGTCCCACCACGTCCGCCACCGGCAGGGCCCGCGCCCACAGCGCCAGGGCCAGCGGCACCGCCACCGCCATCAGCGTGGCGATCCTGAACGAGCGCACCCCGCCCTTGAGCAGGTCCTGCGCGATCACGCCCGCCACGGACACGGTCAGCCCCGACGAGGTGGACAGGAACGCGGCGAACGCCCCCGCCGTGACCAGCGCCGTCAGCACGTCGCCCAGCGTGCCGCCGACCATCCGTGCGGGCAGCGTCAGCACCACCGTGTCGGCGCCGGCCACGTCGGGCGCGTAGAGCCGGCCGAGCCAGCCGTAGACGGCGGGCAGCAGGTAGAAGGCCCCGAGCAGGGAGAGCACGACCAGCGTGGTGCGGCGCGCGGCCCGGCCGTCCGGGTTGGTGTAGAACCGCACCAGCACGTGCGGCAGACCCATGGTGCCCAGGAACGTGGCCAGGATCAGCGAGTACGTCGAGTACAGCCCGTACTCCTTGCCGCCCGACAGCGGCACCTGCCAGGTGGCCGCGTCCTGGACGCTCACCGGGGGCGCCCCGTCCGCCTTCCACGCCATCATCAGGAACACCAGCGGCACGGCCAGCGCCGTCAGCTTGAGCCAGTACTGGAACGCCTGCACGAACGTGATCGACCGCATGCCGCCGGACAGCACGTTCACCGCCACGACGACCGCGACCAGGAGCCCGCCGACCCACACGGGCGCGCCGGTGATCGTACGCAGCACCAGGCCCGCGCTCTGGAACTGCGGCATCAGGTAGAGCCAGCCGATCAGCACGACGAGCACGCTCGCGGTGCGGCGCACGGCCATCGACTCGAGCCGGGCCTCGGCGAAGTCCGGCAGCGTGTACGCCCCGGAGCGCCGCAGCGGCGCCGACACCAGCACCAGCAGCACGAGGTACCCCCCGGTCCAGCCGACGGGCAGCCAGAGCATGTCCACGCCGAACGACAGGATGAGCCCGGCGATCCCCAGGAACGAGGCGGCCGACAGATACTCGCCGCCGATGGCCGAGGCGTTCCAGAGCGGGCTGACCGTGCGGGAGGCGACGTAGAAGTCCGAGGTGGTACGGGAGAACCTGATCCCGAACGCCCCGATGAGCACGGCCGCCACCATCACCACGAGAACCGCTGTGAGGCTCATGCGACCGGCTCCGCCGCTCGCATGAGCCTGAAGAGGGCGCGTTCGATGATTCGCTCGCCACGCTCGCTCATTGGCGTTCGACCAGCTCGGCGAAGTGGCGTTCGTTCCGCTCGGCCTGGCGCACGTACAGCCAGGCGCCGATGACGAAGGCGGGGTAGATGAGCCCGCCGAGCACCGCCCACGGCAGCGGGATGCCGAGCAGGTGCACCGAGCGCAGCTGGGGGATGAGCAGGAACAGCAGCGGCAGCCCGCCGACCACGCAGCCCAGCACCGTGCAGACGAACAGCGCCAGCCTGAACTGGGTGCGCAGGAACGAGCGCATGTAGACCTCGCCCAGCCGGGTCTGCTCGTCGATCTCCCTGGTGGCCGGGTAGCGGGGGCGGCGGGCGGCGGCCGTGCGCGGGCTCGTCACGGCCACCCTGCGGGTGCTCTCCCGCCGGGAGGCGTCGGCCTTGGGTAGGGGCGCCCGGCGCGCGGGCCGCGGCTCGGAGCTCATCACGGCGCCGACCTCGCCTTCCTGGCCCGGCGGACCAGCAGGTCCCGCAGCTCGCGCGTGTGGCGGCGGCTGACCGGCAGCTCCGTGTCGCCGACCCGCACCGTGCACTTGCCCGAGTCGATGTGCAACTCCTCGATGTGCTTGACCGCCACCAGATGGCTGCGGTGCACGCGGACGAACCCGGCCGAGGCCCACCGCTCCTCCAGGGTGGCCAGCGGGATCCGGACCAGATGGCTGCCCGTCGCCGTGTGCAGCCGCGCGTAGTCCCCGTGCGCCTCCACGTAGATCACGTCGGCGCTGGAGACGAACCGCGTCACCCCGCCCAGCTCGACCGGGATAGTGTCCGTCTCGCCGCCCTCGGCGGGCACGTCGGCGGAGACCGCCACCCGTCTGATCGCCTCCGCCAGCCGCTCCGGCCGTACGGGCTTGAGCAGGTAGTCCTCGGCCTTGATCTCGAACGCATCCACGGCGTGCTCCTCGTACGCCGTCACGAACACCACCCGAGGTGGATTGGCGAACTGCGACAGCAGCCGCCCGAGCACCACCCCGTCGAGCCCGCGCATGCGGATGTCGAGGAAGACCGCATCGATCGGGCGGCCGTCGGCGATGGCGCGGTCGAGCAGCCGCAGCGCCGCCGCGCCGTCCCTGGCGGTGGCCACCTCGCCGATGCGGGGATCGGCACGCAGCAGGTACGACAGGTCTTCGAGGGCAGGCAGTTCGTCGTCGACCGCGAGGACCCGTAGTTGTGCCATAAGAAGTGATAAAACCGACAACAAAGATCAAGGTCAACGGGCAGAGACGCCTGGGTGATATTTCGGCAACCTGACGTTGACCTTCGTGCCCGCTCCCTGGGCGGTCTCGACGACGAGTCCGTACTCGTCGCCGTACACCTGGCGGAGCCGTTCGTCCACGTTCGCCAGCCCCACGCCGCCCGACGCGGGGATGTCACCCGCGAGAATGCGGCGCAGCCGATCGGGGTCCATGCCGAGCCCGTCGTCCTCGACGCTGATGCGGCACTCGGCGCCCGCGTCCTCGGCGATGATCGTGATGCGGCCGACGCCGTTGCGGCTCTCCAGTCCGTGCCTGACGGCGTTCTCGACCAGCGGCTGCAGGCACAGGAACGGCACCGCGACCGGCAGCACCTCGGGCGCGATGCGCAGCGTCACCTGGAGCTGGTCGCCGAACCTGGCCCGCTCGAGGATCAGGTAGCGGTCGATCGAGCGCAGCTCCTCGGCGAGCGTGGTGAACTCGCCGTGCCTGCGGAAGGAGTAGCGGGTGAAGTCCGCGAACTCCAGCAGCAGCTCCCTGGCCCGCTCCGGATCGGTGCGGACGAAGGAGGCGATCGTGGTGAGGGAGTTGTAGATGAAGTGCGGCGAGATCTGCGCGCGCAGCGCCCGCACCTCGGCCTCCATGAGCAGGGTGCGCGAACGGTCCAGCTCGGCCAGCTCCAGCTGCGAGTCCACCCAGCCGGCCACCTCCTGCGCGGCCCTGACCAGGCCGGCGGAGGCGGTCTGCCCGTAGGCGGCGAGGGCGCCGACCACCCGGTCGTCGGTGGTGAGCGGCACGACGACGGCGTGTCGGATCGGGCATTCGAGCAGCTCGCAGTCGATGGTCAGCACCTGGGTGCGGCCGTCCTTCAAGGTGGCCGCCGCGTGCTCGAACGCCTGGTCGGCGTGGTGGTCGCCGTCGCCGTCGTACACGAGCAGCCGTTCGCCGTCGGTGATGGCGAGGGCGGCGCAGCCGAGCAGCGCGCGCAGGTGCCGCGAGGCGCGCTCGGCGCCGTCGGCGGTCAGCCCGGCCCGCAGCGGCGGCCCGGCCAGCGAGGCGGTGTGCAGGGTCTCGAACGCGGCCCGCTCCGCCGGGCTGGTGCCCAGCTCGCGGCGGCCCCGCATGACGCGCCAGAGCACGATCGCGGGCACGCCGACGAGCACCGCCACCACGGCGACGCCGACCACGTACTCCACGCAGCGGAGCTTAGCTCAGAGGGCCTTCGCTATCAGATCGGCGTACGAGGCGGCCTCCTCGGCGGAGTCGTACGTGGTCCGCGGCCAGAAGAAGCCGCGCAGCCCGTCCTTCCTGTTGCGCGGGACGACGTGCACGTGCAGGTGGGGCACGCTCTGGCTGACGCGGTTGTTCATGGCCACGAACGTGCCGGCGACCTGCAGGCCCTGCTCCACCGCCCTGGCCATGGCCTGCACCCGCTCGAAGAACGGCCCCACGTCGGCCAGGTCGGTGAGCGTCTCCACGTGGATCCTGGGCACGACCAGCACGTGCCCCTTGAAGACCGGCCGGGCGTCCAGGAACGAGACCGCCACCTCGTCGGAGTGGACCATGGTGGCCGGTCGCTCACCCGCGATGATCTCGCAGAACAGGTCGGTGCTCACGGCTTGGCCCTGGCCGCGAAGGCCGTCCAGCTCGTCACGTTGGGCGCCGACCACTCGGAAGGGGCGTGCAGGAACCGCTCGCCCACCCGCTCGCGCAGCCGCTCCGGCACCTCGGCCACCTTGGCGCCCCTGCAGTGGTAGACCAGCCCGCCCCCGCGCTGCCCCATCGCCATCCACGGCAGCCACGGCGACACCCGGCACCACGAGAACACGCACGGCACGTCCGGCACGCCGGAGTCCAGGTCCTTGGCCGAGGTGAAGAACTGGAAGAGCTCCAGCGCCCGGTAGGTGTCGCTCGCCGAGTGCTCGGGATAGTCGGCGACCTTCAGCGGTGACGGGTAGGCCAGCCGGATGTCCACGTTGTGGACCACCTGGTCGCCCAGGCGGGTCGTGGGCACCGGGTAGGCGCCCAGCCGCTGGTTGACCGGGTCGTTGAAGACGTGCTGCACCTCGACCGTCCGCTCCGTGAACGGGTTGTCCCAGGAGTCGAGCACCTGCCTGCTCCTGGGGTCGAGGTAGAGGGCGGCCTCCCTGGTCAGCAGCTGCCAGCCGTCGTCGGTCTCGACCGCCCTGGCCACGTTGAGCCCCTCGAACCCGAACAGGTGGTGCGGCCCGCCGTCGTCCTGCCAGCCGTACACGTCGCCGGTCCAGTAGGAGATCGTCTCCGCGCCGTCGGAGGACGCGCGCACCCGGATGAAATCCATGATCCCCACAGTAGCCCGTCGCTTTGCGACATGGTGTTGCTATCTTTGGCGACATGGCGTTGCTAAGTGACGGGATCCGCCGGCAGAGCTGGCTCCCGCTGTTCGTGCTGGGCGTCGGCATGTCGATGATCATCATCGACGCGACGATCGTGAACGTGGCCGTCCCCGCGATCATGGGCGACCTCGGATTGTCCGCGACGGACGTCGAATGGGTGAACTCGATCTACTCGCTCGCGTTCGCCGCCCTGCTCATCCCGCTCGGCCGCACCGGCGACGTGCGCGGGAGGCGGGGGATGTTCGCGCTCGGGCTGGTGGTGTTCCTGGCCGCCAGCATGCTGGCCGCCGCGGCGGGCACCGGCGCGATGCTGATCGGCGCGCGGGTGATCCAGGGGATCGGCGCCTCCATGGTGGTGCCGATGACGCTCGCCATCATCAACTTCCTCTACACGGGGCCGCGCAGGACCGTCGCGTTCGCCGTCTGGGGATCGATCATCGGCGGCATGGCCGCGCTCGGCCCGCTGCTCGGCGGCTGGCTGGTGACCGACTTCGGCTGGCGCTGGGCGTTCTGGGTGAACCTCCCGATCGGCCTGCTGGTCCTGCTCGGCGCGGTACGGGTGCCCGAGTCGAAGGACCCGCACGCGGGCGGCCCGGACCTCCCCGGCGGGCTGCTGTCGGTGGCGGGCACGTCGTCGCTGGTGTTCGGGCTGATCGAGGGCCAGCGGTACGGCTGGTCCGGCCCGATCCTGGCGGCGTTCCCGGTGGCCGCGTTCGCGCTCGCCGCGTTCGTCCTGGTCGAACGGGCCAGGGCACGCGCGGGCCGCCCGGTGATCCTGGACCTCTCCCTGCTCGCCATCCCCTCCTTCCGGTACGGCGGCATGGCCGCGATGATCATCACGCTCGGCGAGTTCGGCCTGATCCTGGTGCTGCCGCTGTTCCTGCAGGCGGCCATGGGGTTCACCGCCTTCCGGACGGGACTGATCGTGGCCGCGCTGGCGGGCGGCACGTTCCTGGCGGGCGGCGTCGTGCCCAAGCTGCCGCTGGCGCCGCGCATCATCGTCCGGCTGGGACTCGGGCTGGAGGCGGTCGCCGCCGTCGCCATCGGCCTGGCCGTCTCACCCTCCCTCGGGCCGTGGACGCTGGTGCCCTGGCTCGTCGTGTACGGGGTCGGCGTCGGGTTCGCCTCGGCCCAGCTCCCGAACGTCATGCTGGCCGACGTACCCGCCCGCCAGTCCGGTGTGGCCTCCGGGCTGCAGAGCACGATCCGCCAGCTCGGCGCGGCCATCGGCATCGCGGTGCTCGGCGCGGTCCTGCTGACCGGGCTCGACCAGGCGATGGCCCGCCACCTGCCCGATTCGCCCGAGCTGCGGCGCGCCGTACGCGACAGCGGCGGGGCGGCCGTCGCGGCGATCAGGGACCCGGCCCGGCACGCCGCGGCCGTGGCCGCCTCCGCCGAGGCCACCCGCCGGGTCACGATCGTCACGGGGCTCGTGCTGCTCGGCGGCGTCGGGGCGACCCTGCTGCTGCCCGATACTGGGGGAAGGCGACGCGAGGAGGAGTGAGTGCCCAGGATCAGCGCGGCCACGGTGGCCGACCACCGGGCCAGCCAGCACGCGGCCCTGCTGGCGGCCGCGATGGAGATCCTGGTCGCGGAGGGCCCGGCCGGGCTCACGCCGGCGGCCGTCGGGGCCCGCGTGGGGCTGGCCCGCTCCAGCGTCTACCGCTACTTCTCCTCGACCGCCGACATCCTGGCCCAGCTCGTCGAGGACGCCATCCCGCGCTGGGCCGCCCGCCTGGAGGAGGCCACTTCCGAGGCCGAGGGGGCAGGGGAGCGGGTGCGGGCCTTCGGAGAGGTGACGCTGTCGTTCGTCACACACCCCGACTACGCGCTGCTGCGCGCGGTCTCCTCCGTCGAGCTGCCCAGGGAGTGCCAGGACCGGCTCGACCAGCTCCACGAGACGTTGATCGCCCCCCTCCGCGCCATCCTGGCCGACGCCGGGTCCCCGCATCCGGACCTGGTGGCGCACCTGGGGTGGAGCATCCTGGGCGAGGCGCAGCGCCGGCTCGCCATGGGGGCGGACCCCACGGTCGTCACGGAGACCACCCTCACGGTCCTGTGCCGCGCCGTGCTCACCTGAAACCCGAGCCGGCGGCAGTCAGCCGGGTGGCAGCTCCCCGGAGCCCCGGGCCACCAGTTCCACCGGGACCTTCACCCGGCGCGGCGACGGTGACGGGTTCAGGAGCAGGTCCACCGCGCTGCGGGCCAGGCGGGTGGTGTCGTAGCGGACCACCGTCACCCCCGGGTTGAAGACGTCCGCCAGGGCGAAGTCGTCGAAGCCCACGTACGCGGGCCGCTCGGGACGCTCGCGCAGCGCCTGGAGGATGCCGATGGCGGCGCGGTTGTTGGTGGCGAAGAAGGCCGTCGGCGGGTCGGCGAGGTCCAGGAGGCGGGTGACCTCCTGCGAGACCCGCCACGGGTCGAAGACGCCGCGTACCACCAGCGTGTCGAGGGCCGGCACCTCCGCCGCGCGCAGCGCCGCGCGGTAGCCGGTCGCGCGGTCGTGCACCGAGCTGACCCCCTCGTCGTCCGAGATCAGCGCGATCCGGCGGTGGCCGCGCGCCAGCAGGTGCTCGGTCGCGGTCCGGCCGCCGCGGACGTCGTCCAGCAGGACCACGTCCGCCGACTCCAGCCCCGGGGGGACCCGGTCCACGAACACCGTGGTGAGCGAGGCGTGTTCGGCCAGCCAGGCGTGGTCGGCCGCCGAGGGGACGACGATCAGGGAGTCCACGCCGCGCGCGTACATGGACTCGATGAGCATGCGCTCCTTGGCGGCGCTCTCCTCGTACGAGCCGAACACCACCAGCGCCTCGTGCTCGGCCGCGGCGGACTCGACGGCGGCGGCCAGGCGCGAGTAGAACTCGTTGGAGATGTTCTCCATCACCAGGCCCAGCGTCAGCATGGTCGCGCCCCTGGCCAGGCGGGCGGCGGCCTCGTTGCGGCGGTAGCCGAGCGCGCTGATCGCCGCCTGCACCCGCTCCTGCAGCGAGGGTCTGACGTGCGGCTCCTGGTTGACGACCCGGGAGACGGTCTTGAGGCTCACGCCGGCGTGACGGGCCACGTCGGCCATGGTCGGCTTGCCCCCGCGCTCCCCGCCCTCCCGGCGCTCCCTCGCGGCTGTCATAGTCTGCCCCCATGGATGACGAATGGATCTGTGGCCGGCTGGGTGAGGACGAGCCCTGGGTGATGGGCGCGGTCAACCCGCCGGTGTTCGAGAACTCGCTGTTCACCTTCGCGACGGCGGAGGAGCTCGGCGAGGCCATCAGGAACGAGGACGAGCGGTACGTCTACTGGCGGGGGACCAACCCGACGGTCGATCTCGCCCAGCGTAAGCTCGCCGCGCTCGAGCGGGGCGAGCGGGCGAAGTGCTTCGGGTCGGGCATGGGGGCCATCGCGGCCACCATCTCCTCGCTCGTGCAGGCCGGGGACCACGTCCTGGTGCTGGGCGCGGTGTACGGGCCCACCACACAGTTCCTGCGGTACCTGGAGAAATTCGGTGTCACGCATACGCACGTCGGCGACCTCGCGGGGTGTGACAGCGCTATCAGGCCCAATACGCGCCTACTCTACTTCGAATCGCCCTCCTACATGGCCTACGCCGTGGTGGACATCGCGGAAGTGACGGCGTGGGCGCGGGAGCGCGGGCTGGTGACGGTCATGGACAACACCTGGTCCACGCCCCTGTTCCAGAAGCCGCTCACTCTGGGCGTCGATCTGGTCGTGCACTCGCTGTCGAAGTACATCGGCGGGCACAGCGACCTGGTCGGCGGCGTGGTGATCGGCCCGTCCCGGCTGATCAGGCCGCTGGCGCTGACCGAGTACCAGCTGTACGGGTCCGCCATGTCGCCGCACGACGCGGCCAAGGTGATCAAGGGCCTGCGGACGCTGCCGGTGCGGATGGCGGCGCACCAGGAGCGGGGGCTGGCCGTGGCGGAGTTCCTGAGCGGGCATCCGGCCGTGCGGGCGGTGCACCATCCCGGGCTGCCGTCCCATCCCGGGCATGCGACGGCGTTGCGCCAGATGACGGGATTCTCCAGCCTGTTCAGCCTCGTCCTCGACACGGAGTCGCGCGAAGAAGTCGGCAGTTTCCTCAATAAATTGCGACATTTCAGGATTGGCGTGTCCTGGGGAGGCTTCGAGAGCCTGGTGAACGCGCCCGCCCTCTCCACCGAGGAGAGCGTACGGGCCACCATGGGCATCCCGGTCGGCCTCGTCCGCCTCTCGGTCGGCCTGGAACCCGCGGACACGTTGATCAAGGACCTCGGTCTAGCGCTGGAGGGGGTCGGTCGCCTAGCGTGACCTGACAGCGCTGTCTAAACGCGGGAGGCTCGTCATGACCAAGCCCTTCCTGGCGGCCGCCGTCGCCGCCACCCTGGTGCTCGCCGGATGCGGCTCCGGCTCGTCGTCCTCGGGGGAGGTACGGCTCCGCATGATCGAGAGCTTGACCAGTCCCGAGCGGACCAAGCTCATCAAGTCCCTGCTCGACGACTTCGAGAAGGCGAATCCCGGCATCAAGGTCGAGCTGGTCTCGCCGCCCCTGGACAGCGCCGACCAGAAGATCACCCAGATCCTGCAGACCAAGAAGGACCTGGACGTGCTGGAAGTCCGCGACCACACGGCCAAGTCCTTCTCCAACAACGGCTGGCTGGCCGAGCTGCCCACCACGGAGTGGCCCGGCTGGTCGGACCTGACCGAGCTGGCCCAGAAGAAGGCGGTCGAGATCGGGGGCAAGGCCTACCTGATCCCGTACGGCTTCTACGAGCGCACGCTCTTCTACCGTACGGATTGGGGCATGGCCCAGCCGCCGACCACGTGGCAGGAGCTCTACGAGGCCGGCAAGAAGCTGACCTCGGGCAACCGGTACGGCTACTCGTTCAGGGGTGGCAAGGGCGGCGCGGACTACGCGGTCCAGATGATCAGCGCGTACAACGGCGAAGCCCTGAATCCCGAAAAATCGTTCTATCTCAAGGACAAGCGCACGATCTTCTCCACCCCCGAGGCCGCCCAGGCCCTGGACCTCTACGTCAAGATCTTCAAGGAGGCGTCCCCGCCCGACTCCGTCTCCTGGGGCTATCCCGAGATGGTCCAGGGCTTCACCTCGGGCGTCACCGGCATGCTCATCCAGGACCCCGAAGTGATCAAGACGGTCCAGGAGAGCGGCGTCACGGCCTGGTCGACGGCCCCCATCCCCAAGGGCCCGTCCGGGTACGCCTTCCAGCCCGTCGGCTACGCCGGGTGGGGCGCCACGTCGTTCACCAAGCACCCGAAGGAGGCGGTCAAGCTGGTGCAGTTCCTGTCGGAGGCCAAGCAGAGCATCGCCTTCGCCAAGGGCAACTCCCTGATCCCCATCTCCAAGCAGGCGCAGAACGACCCGCAGTTCTCGCAGGGCGCGTGGAAGGCGTACCTGCAGGCCCAGCAGGACCCCAAGCAGGTGATCACGATCAGGCCGGTCGACTACCCGGGCTGGAGCCAGTTCCTCGTCGACTCCGACCGTGACGTCCAGGCCCTGATCACCGGCAAGAAGACCGTGGCCGACGTGCTCAAGTCGTGGGACGCCTTCTGGACGGACCAGGCCAAGAAGGTCTCATGAGAACCTTCAGCCTCCGCCGGGCCAGGTTCATCGCGCTGTGCCTGCTGCCGGGCGTGGTGTTCGTGACCGTCTTCACGTACTACCCGGTGCTCCGCGGCGCGGTGATCGCCTTCCAGCGGTACAACCTGTTCGACATCACCTCCACGCCCTTCGTCGGCCTGGAGAACTTCAGGGCCGTCTTAGGGGAGGACCGCTTCTGGACGGCGCTGCGGAACACCGGCACGTGGGTGGTCGTGTCGCTGTTCTTCCAGTTCTTCCTCGGCTTCGGGCTGGCGCTGCTGCTGCGGCGGCACTTCCGCGGCAGGGGCCTCTACCAGGCGTGGGTCTTCTTCCCCTGGGCCATGTCGGGATTCCTGATCGGGCTGCTGTGGCGGTGGATGTTCAACGGCCAGTTCGGCGTGCTCAACGACCTGCTGCTGAAGACGGGCATCATCGACCAGCGCATCGGCTTCCTGGCCACCCCGGGCTGGGCGATGGCGTCGGTGATCGTGGCGAACATCTGGTACGGCGTCACGTTCTTCGCCATCATGATCATGGCCGCGCTGCAGTCGGTGCCCAAGGAACTGTACGAGGCGGCGTCGGTGGACGGCGCCTCGCGGCTGCGGCAGTTCTGGCATGTCACGCTGCCGCACATCCGGCCCACGCTCGCCCTGATCGTGCTGCTGCGCATCATCTGGATCCTGAACTTCCCCGACCTCATCTACTCGATGACCGGCGGCGGCCCGGCCGGCAGCACCGACATCATCACGACCTTCCTCATCCAGCAGGTCATCGGCGGCGACTACGGCCGCGGCGGCGCGGTCGGCCTGCTCATCCTCGGCCTGCTGCTCTCCTTCAGCGTCTTCTACCTCAACGCGACGAGATTCGAGAAAGCCCGATGAGACGAGTCGCAACCGCCGCCAAGGTCGTCGTGCTGGGCGTCTGGCTGCTGATCACCCTGTTCCCCCTCTACTGGATCGTCGTCACCTCGCTCAAGCCCAAGCCCGAGATCTTCTCGATGCCGCTCAAGTACTGGCCGGGCAAGGTGACGTTCGAGCACTACGCGGACCTGTTCTCCTTCGCCGACTTCGGCGTGTACCTGCTGAACAGCCTGCTCGTCTCCCTCGTCGCGGCCGCCGCGGTGACCGCGATCGGCGTGCTGGGCGGCTACACGCTGGCCCGCTTCGCCTTCCCCGGCAGGGGCGCGCTGATGCTGGCGTACCTGGTCACCCAGATGATCCCGCTCTTCATCGCGCTCGGCCCGCTCTACCTGCTGATGTCCGACCTCGACCTGCTCAACCGGCTGGCCGGGCTCATGCTCGTGTACGTGGCCATGCTGGTGCCGTTCGCCACGATCATCATGCGCGGCTTCTACGAGCGGGTGCCGGTCGCGCTGGAGGAGGCCGCGCAGGTGGACGGGGCCTCGCGGCTGGTGGCCATGGTCCGGGTGGTGATCCCGGTCATGCTGCCGGGCATCGCGGCCACGTTCATCTTCGCCTTCGTCCAGTGCTGGAACGAGCTCTTCCTGGCGATCACGTTCATCGACAGCGAGGACTCCAAGACCATCCCGGTGGCCATGAACTCCTTTATCACTCAGTACGACATAGATTGGGGGTCCATGGCCGCTGCCACGGTGGTGTCTGTGCTGCCCACGCTCGTCCTCTTCGCCGCTATCCGCCGCTACATCGTCGAGGGCCTCACAGCAGGGGCGGTTAAGGGCTGACCGCATCCAATGGAGAGCATCCGGCCACATCGGCAGAGGAAACGCGCTCCTCCTTTCGGGTATAGGCATAGCCGTCTGCGCGTTGTAGGAGACGGACATAACGATGATGGATGCCCTGGACGGTGCCGGTAGCGGTAGTGATGTTGAAGCTTCCGGTCGATCGGACGGCGACCCTACCGGTATGGGTGCCAGCCTTCTTCCCGGCCGGCACCACCGCACGGACCAGGTCACCGGTCTGAAAGCCGTGCACCTGCTTGACTCTGGGCAGTCGTAGTCGGGGAAAGCCATACCGGTCTGGACGAGTTCGGCTATGCGTGCCCCGCCCGGCGCAGGCGGCAATCAGTACCCAAGTAGGCCAGGCGTCTACCGTGTCGAGGCGGCCGACGTGCAACGCGTCCAAGGTGTGCGACTTGGGTGTCTCAGTCCGTGACCGGTTCCACTTCGTCCTCCCGCCAGAGGAGACGTGAACCGGCAGCCCGCTCGCAGCCAGGACCCGCCATAGCGACCAGCCGATCGTATTGGCTGCTGCGGCGTCGCGGAGCGGGGCCTTGGCCTGTGCCCGCATCCTGGCCAGGATCTTTGGCCGTTGGCGCAGGAACTCTTCGGCTGGCTGTGCGTTTTTCGCCTGGTTGCACGGCACGCACGCAAGCGTCAGATTGATAATCCGATCTGAGCCACCCCGGCTGCGCGGCTGGACGTGGTCAATATTCAACGGCACACCCGTGATGCCGCAGTAAGCACAACGGCGGCCCCACTTGGCCAGCAGGTACTCGCGCACCTCGTAGCCGGCGAGGGTGCCCTGTTGGTACTCAACGCCCTCCAACGGGCGGCCGGCGGATAGGGAATGAACGTCGAAGGCGACCCTCTCCACGTGGACCGCTTTCAAAGGAGCCCATAACGACAGACGCCGCACCCATGACACGGTGGTGTCCACTCGATGCCGCAAACTGGGCGGCAGCCAGCCGTTAGGCCGTGCCCGGTTAGAAAACCGCGGCGGACGATAGCGCAGGTTCGTGCCGCGACGCCGACGACGGTATGCGGCACGCTGTGCCAGCCTGTCGCGAATGAGTGCACCTCGGTGCTCAAGCTGGAGACTATACAGCCCGGTCCGGTTCCCTCCGGCATTACGGAAGATCGCGATCCCCGTATGCTTACTGCCCGGGTCGATCCCTACCTCGACGCCTTGCACCTCGGATTGCGCTGTGCTGCGATCAGTCAGGCGAATCACGAATGGCGTGTGCCTATGTACTCGTGCCCGACCGCTGGCCAGAAGCTTGCGGGCCCGCGCGGGATGGCATGGGTCCAGAGGGCTGCCGTCCTTGGCGAGGACGAACACCTTGGGTGCGGTCTCACGACCGCGTGCTCCCCCCACAGGGGTGACGCCCGTACGGCCAGGTGAGGTCGTGCGGGTCTCTCCTCGACCATGTCGGCCACTCCGCTGCCCGTTGAGGGCGTCGGCGTCCCGTTTCGTCCCTGCTCCGGGGTTGTCTGCTGGCGCCGATTCGAGGGTCCGGGGCTGGAGAAGCACCCCGGAGTCGATCTGCAGGCGTGTGGCCAACGTAGCCACCTGGTTCACCTCCCTTTAGTGGTGACTTGGTCTGGTCAAGCTGGCCCCGTCCTTGGCTACGGCGCAAAGCCGCCGCCGTTGGGCAAGGCTCGACGGTTTAGAGTCGAGAGCGCTTGACCACGCAGTACGACATCGACTGGGGCTCCCATGGCCCCGGTCGTCGGATTGGTTGACCCTGAGCGCGCCTGCCGATCGCCGCACGGTCGAGTCGTGGCGAGGGGCGTGCGCCTGGCGTCGTTCAGGGTGTGCGCAAGCGCCTTCGCTGGCCGGCAGCAGCACCGGCGGCGCACCACACGGTGATGGGATCGAAAGCTGACCAGTACACCTTCTGCATGACCCGGACCTCCTCCAATCTCTACAGAGAGTGATCACAAGACTACCGAAAGTGGAGAGCTCTGTAGAACATTTGAGCGACATAGAGCCGTTGCGGCTCGGGCGCGGCATCGACGGCCGTTCGAGGTCCGCGACAAGCGCGGGAAGCGCCTGCCGTAACGCGGTGAAAGGGGATGGGCTACCGCTCATCGCACGCAACAGACCTTTCACCGCAGGCCATCCCCAACTAAGCGCCGGACCCCAGCGGCTCGCCGAACAGCCCCACCACGGGCCTCCACGACAGGTAGGTTGCGCTCTTACGTTGAGCGTGATCCGCATCACAGTGGAGGTCTCCCATGACGACCAGAGAACATGACGCTTCGGTATACGAACAAATGCAGGAGAGCAGTGATTTCCAGGAATTGAAACGGCGCTTCCGCGCCTGGACGTTCCCCATGACCGTGGCGTTCCTCGTGTGGTACCTGCTCTACGTGGTGCTGTCCGGCTGGGCGCGCGGCTTCATGGGGATCAAGCTCATCGGCGAGATCAACGTCGGCCTCGTCTTCGGGTTGCTCCAGTTCGTCTCCACGTTCCTCATCGCGTGGGCGTACGCGAGGCACGCCGAGAAGAAGCTCGACCCGATCGCCGACAAGCTCCGCCACGAGGTTGAGGAGAAGACCAAGTGAGCTCCACGACCCTGGGGATGATCCTCTTCCTCACCTTCGTCGCCGCGACGCTGGCGATCACGTTCTGGGCGAGCCGCCAGACCAAGACGGCCGCCGACTACTACGCCGGCGGCCGGTCGTTCACCGGCGTGCAGAACGGCCTGGCCATCGGCGGCGACTACATGTCGGCCGCGTCCTTCCTCGGCATCGCGGGCATCATCGCGCTCTCCGGCTACGACGGGTTCCTGTACTCGATCGGGTTCCTGGTCGCCTGGCTGGTCGCGCTGCTGCTGGTGGCCGAGCTGATGCGGAACTCCGGCAAGTTCACCATGGCCGACGTGCTGGCGTTCCGGATGAGCCCGCGCCCGGTGCGCACGGCGGCCGGCGTGTCCACGATCGTGGTCAGCATCTTCTACCTGCTGGCCCAGATGGTGGGCGCGGGCGCGCTGGTCGGCCTGCTGCTCGGCATCACCAGCGAGGCGGGCAAGGCGTGGACGATCGTCGGCGTGGGCGCGCTGATGATCGTGTACGTCGTCTTCGGCGGCATGAAGGGCACCACCTGGGTGCAGATCGTCAAGGCGGTGCTGCTCATGAGCGGCGCCGCGCTCGTGACGGTGCTGGTGCTGGGCAAGTACGGCTTCAACCTGTCGTCGCTGCTCGGCCAGGCCGCCACCACCAGCGGCCCCAAGGCGAACCCCGGCAACTTCCTCATCCCCGGCCTGAAGTACGGCACCGACGCCCAGGGCCTGATGGGCAAGATCGACCTCATCAGCCTGGGCCTCGCCCTCGTGCTCGGCACCGCGGGCCTGCCGCACATCCTCATCCGCTTCTACACCGTCCCCACCGCCAAGGACGCCCGCAAGTCGGTCCTGTGGGGCATCGGCCTCATCGGCGTGTTCTACCTGCTGACCCTGGTCCTCGGCTTCGGCGCGGCGGCCCTGGTCGGCAAGGAGGCGATCGTCAAGGGTGACAAGGCGGGCAACACGGCCGCCCCGATGCTGGCCGAGAAGATCGGCCAGGAGATCTTCGGCTCGGTCGGCGGCACGATCCTGCTGGCCCTCATCGGCGCCGTCGCCTTCGCCACGATCCTCGCCGTGGTGGCGGGCCTCACGCTGGCCTCCTCCTCCAGCTTCTCCCACGACCTGTACGCGCACGTCTTCAAGCGCGGCCAGGCCACCGAGCGCCAGGAGGTCGTGGTGGCCCGCGTCTCCGCCCTGGTGATCGGCGCCATCGCGATCGGCCTGGGCATCCTGGCCCAGGGGCAGAACGTCGCCTTCCTGGTCTCCCTGGCCTTCGCCGTCGCGGCCTCCGGCAACCTGCCCGCGATCCTCTACAGCCTGTTCTGGAGGCGGTTCAACACGACGGGCGCCGTCTCGGCCATCTACGGCGGCCTCGGGTCCGCCCTGATCCTGGTCATCTTCTCGCCCGTCGTCTCCGCGCCGGCGCCCCCGGCGGGGGCCGCGGTGACGGCGCTGATCCACGGCGTGGACTTCCACTGGTTCCCGCTGAGCAACCCGGGCATCGTCTCGATCCCGATCGGCTTCCTGTGCGGGTGGCTCGGCACGATCCTCAGCAAGGAGTACAACGCCGGGAAGTACGCCGAGATGGAGGTCCGCTCCCTCACCGGCGTCGGCGCCGAGAAGGCCACCCAGCACTGACGTCCGCTCCCCGAAAGGCGCCTCCCTCCCCTCCGAAGGCGCCTGTCCCCCCCAAAGGGCCCGGTCTCGAGACCGGGCCCTTTGCCTGCGCCCGTCCTTCTCCGCTGGGGCGCCGCGGCGCGTGTGTGGGACGGGAATCTGGGAAAGAGGTGCTTTCCCACTTCGTCCGGCCGAGATCAACGACACTGAAACGCTGTGAAGCCAGTGGTTGACGGGGTTTCAGCGGTATGGGTACGTTCTCAGATGTGTGAACGTTGCCACACCGGTCTGCCGTCTGTGGCCGTCATCAGCACGCTTGCCCGGAGGCGAATCCCCCTATGCGAACCCCACTCGTCCGCTGGTCCCTCCTGTCGGTGTCACTGGCACTGGCACTCACCTCATGCGCCAAGGGCACCGGCGGAGGGGCGTCGGCCACCCCATCGGCGGGTCAGTTCAACTCCGGCGCCACGTTCCAGGGCACCATCTCCGTCATGGGCTTCGGTGCGACAGACGAGATCGGGACGACCCGCGTCGATCTGGCCAAGAAGGCGCTCGGGGGTGCGGACGTCAAGCTGATCGAAGGGGATCTCGACATCCAGCAGTTCCTGTCCTCGGTGGCGGCGGGCGACCCGCCGGACATCATCTACGCCAACCGCGACGAGATCGGCACGTTCGCCTCCCGCGGCGCCATCATCCCGCTGACCTCGTGCGTCAAGGGCGAGCAGATCGACACCTCGATGTACGGCAAGGAAGCGCTCAGCCAGGTGACGTTCGGCGACGAGGTCTGGGCCATCCCCGAGTTCAACCAGGTGCAGATCACCATGGCCAACGGCGACCTGCTCAAGCAGGCCGGGCTGACCATCGACGACGTCAACGGCTCCAACTGGGACAAGATCTCCGCCGCGGCCGAGAAGCTGTACAAGGCGCCGGGCGGCAAGCTCCAGGTGATCGGCTACGACAGCAAGCTGCCGGAGTTCCTGCCGCTGTGGGCCAAGGCCAACGGCGCCGACCTGCTGTCGGCCGACGGCAAGACGGCGCAGTTCAACAGCCCGCAGGTGGTCAAGGCGCTGGAGTTCGCGGTCGGCATCTATGACGCGCAGGGCGGCTTCGCCAAGGTCAAGGCCCTGCGCGACTCCGCCGACTTCTTCGGCAAGGGCAACCAGTTCGCCAAGAACGAGCTGGGCGCCATGCCCATGGAGCAGTGGTACGTCAACGTCCTCAACGACGTCTCACCCAAGGCCCCCCTGGTCTTCGACACCTTCCGCACCCCGCAGGGCCAGCCGCTGGCCTACTCCTCGGGCTCCTCGTGGGCGATCCCGAAGGGGTCGAAGAACGCCGCGGCCGCCTGCCGCTTCGCCAAGACCATGACGCTCGTCGACACCTGGAAGGCCGCGGCCCAGGCGCGGCTGGACAAGCGCAAGGCGGAGGGCAAGCCGTTCACTGGCGTCCTGACCGGCAACGTCCAGGCCGACGCGGAGATCGAGAAGATGCTCACCTCGGGCGGCCCCGTCTGGGACGCCGGTGTGAAGGCGTTCTACGAGGCCAACAAGCACACCTTCAGCCTCCCCGCCAACCCGGCCGACAAGGAGTTCAAGACGGCCTGGCAGGACGCGGTGAACCGGGTGCTCAACGGCCAGGACAAGCCGCAGCCGGCGCTCGACAAGGCGCAGCGGGACGCCCAGGCCGCTCTGGACAAGGCGTGGGCCGGCTGGACGAAGCGTACGAACTGAGATGTCCCGTTCCCACTCCACCGTGTCCTTCTGGCGCACCATGCGTTGGAAGGACACCCGGGCGGCCCTGCTCTTCATCAGTCCCTGGATCATCGGGTTCCTGATCTTCACGGCGTGGCCCGTCATCAACAGCGCCTACCTGTCCCTGACCGACTACGACGTCATCAACGACCCGTCGTTCGTCGGCTTCGACAACTACAAGCAGCTCTTCGAGGACCCGAAGGTCGGGCTCGCGCTCCGGAACACGGCCCTGTTCACCGTGATGTCGGTCCCGCTCCACCTCGTCGTCTCGCTCGCCCTGGCGCTGCTGCTCAACGGCGCCACGAAGGCCACCGGCTTCTTCCGCACGGCCTTCTTCCTGCCCAGGATGACGCCGCCGGTCGCGATCGGCATCCTGCTGCTGATGCTGTTCAACGGCCAGAACGGCCTGATCAACAGCTTCCTCGGCGTCTTCGGCATCGACGGGCCCGCCTGGACCACCGACCCCGACTGGGTCAAGCCCGGCCTGGTGCTGATGAGCCTGTGGACCGTCGGCTCCTCGATCGTCATCATCCTGGCCGCGCTCCGCGGCGTCCCCCAGGAGCTGTACGACTCCGCGCTCGTGGACGGGGCCGGCTGGTGGCGGCGCACGTTGCGCATCACCGTGCCGATGATCAGCCCGACGCTGTTCTTCCTGTTCATCGTGGACAGCATCGCCGCCCTGCAGTCGTTCACCGAGGCCTACACCGCCTTCTTCGGCTCCGGCAACACCACCTACAGCAACGACGCGGCCCTCTTCTACGCGATCTACCTGTTCCAGCAGGCGTTCGAATTCCTGCACATGGGTTACGCCTCGGCCCTCGCCTGGCTGCTGTTCATCGTGATCATGGCGATCACCGGCATCCAGATCCTGGTGACCAGGCGGTACGTCCACTACGAAGGGGGGCAGCAGTGAGACGGGCCAGGCAGATCCTGACGTGGGCCACGCTCGGCGTGTTCACCGTCGCCTTCATCTACCCCTTCGTCTGGCTGCTGAGCGCCTCCTTCAAGCCGCGCAGCGAGGTGTTCGACCACCGGCTGATCCCCGAGACGTTCATCCTCGACAACTACGTCAAGGTGTGGCAGGAGGCGCCGCTCGCGCTCTGGATGGTCAACACCCTGCTGGTCACGGTGCTGGCGGCGGTGACCGTCACGATCACCAGCGCGATGGTGGCGTGGGGGTTCGCCTACTTCCGCTTCCCCGGCAGGGGAGCGCTCTTCGGCCTGCTGCTGGCCACGATGATGCTGCCGGGCGTGGTCACCATGATCCCGGTGTTCCTCATCTGGAACTCGCTCGGCATGGTCGGCACCCTCACCCCGCTGTGGGCCCAGAACCTGTTCGGCAGCGCCTTCTACATCTTCCTGCTGCGCCAGTTCTTCATGGGGCTGCCGCGGGAGCCGTTCGAGGCGGCCAAGATCGACGGGGCGAACAACTGGAAGATCTTCACCAGGATCGCGCTGCCGCTGTGCCGGCCCGCGGTCGTGGTGACGCTGCTCTTCGAGTTCCAGGCGGCCTGGACGGACCTGATGCGGCCGCTGATCTATCTGCGCGACTCCGCCACGTTCACCGTGCCGCGCGGGCTGAAGGCGCTGCTCGACCAGTTCGGGTTCGGCGGCCAGTGGCACTGGGAGATCGTCATGACCGCCAGCGTGATCACCACGATCCCGGTGATCATCCTGTTCTTCCTCGGCCAGAAGCACTTCATCAGGGGCATCGCGACCACAGGGAGCAAGGGATGAACCACCTCCACCGGAACTTCGGCTAAGAGCATGCGGATCACCACCACCGACCAGGCGTACTACCTGGACGCCGGCTCCTACCGGCTGACGGTCTCCCGTACCGACCCCAGCGCCGAGCTGGAAGGCTGGATGACGCTCAGCCTGATCGCCTCGGTCAACACCGCGGGCGGGCGCGACGAGACGTACGAGACGCTGCCGCCCGTGCTCGCCGAGCGCGCAGGCGAGGTGATCTTCGACTTCCCCCAGCGTTCGACCGGGTGGGAGGCGAAGACGGTCAGGCTGACCTGCACGCCCGAGACGATCGCGGTGGAGGTGCGCGTCGAGGGCCACGGCCTGATCGGCGACGTGACGCTGCTCGGCGGGCGGGCCGTGCTCAACACCCGGGCAGCCGGCACGTTCCGGACGGGGCTGCACGCGCGCGGCGTCTTCAACCCCACGCCCACCCACCCGGTGCAGGTGGTGCGGCCGGTGTCGGTGCCGCTCGCGCTCACCGTGATCGGCGACGCCTCGCCGGGCCGCCTCCACGCGGTCTTCTCGCCGCCGCCGCTGGTGCTGGCCTTCTGCAGGCAGGAGCCGGACGGCGCGACCGCCGTGCCCGGCGGTCCCTGGCTGGGGGCCTCGGTACGCGCGGGCATCGAGGACCTGACCTTCACCGAGCTCGGCTACGAGCCGCTGGACGGCGGCGTGCTGCTCCGCTTCGACTACGAGTGCCACACCCTGGTGAGCGGGACCTGGCGGTCACCGGCCGTCGTGTTCCGGGCCGCGTCGTCCCCGTGGGAGGCGATCTCGCACCACCGGGAGGACCTGGCCGCGCACGGCCTGGCCGCGCCCGCCGGCGAGCGGCATGACTGGTGGAGCAGGCCGATCTTCTGCGGCTGGGGCGCGCAGTGCGCCAGGGCCGACGGCGTCTCGCCGACCGAACTGGCCCGGCAGGAGCTCTACGACGAATGGCTGTCCAGGCTGGAGGGGCACGGCATCGTGCCGGGGACCATCGTGATCGACGACCGGTGGCAGCTCACGTACGGCGACCCGGCGCCCGATCCGGCGAAGTGGCCCGCGCTGGGAGAGTGGATCGCCGCCAGGCACGCGCGCGGGCAGCGCGTGCTGCTGTGGTGGCGGGCCTGGGCGCCCGACGGGCTGCCCGCCGAGGAGTGCGTGACGGACGCGGGCGGCCGTCCCGTGGCCGCCGACCCCTCGAACCCGGCCTACCGGCGCAGGATCCGTACGATCATGGACAGGCTCCTCGGCGACCTCGGGGCCGACGGGTTCAAGGTCGACTTCACGCAGTGGTTCCCCAGCGGGTCGCACCTGAAGTCGTACGGGACCACCTGGGGGCTCTCCCTCCTGCACGAGCTGCTGAAGACCATGTACGAGGCCGCCAAGAGCGTCAAACCCGACGCCCTCATGGTCACGCACACCCCGCACCCGGCCTTCGGCGACGTCACCGACATGGTCCGGCTCAACGACGTGCTCGAGTTCGACCCCCACGGCGCCCCCGTCCCCGCCGTCGACCAGCTCCGCTTCCGCCACGCGGTGGCCGCCCGCGCCATGCCGGGACACCTGATCGACACCGACCAGTGGCCGATGCCGAGCAGGGCGGACTGGCTCGCGTACGCCGAGGCGCAGCCCGCGCTCGGCGTGCCCGCCCTGTACTACGTCGAGTCCATCGACAACTCCGGCGAGCCGATCACCGGCGGCGACCTCGACCTCGTGGCGAACTGGTGGGGGTGGTGAGGCAGGCCGAGGCGGCCGTCTACGGGGCGACGTCGGCGGGCGTGTGCGCCGCGTGGCGCCGGGCCACCACGCGGGGCCGGAGCCGCGCGTCGCCGAGGTGATTATCCAGACCTGGCCGGAGCGGGCACGCTTGTGTCAGGCCGTGCCGCTGGTGGTCGCGCTGCCGGTGGCGGGGTTGCCGATGGCGGCACTGCTGGTGGCGGGGCTGCCGGTGGCGGGGCGGTCCAGCACCGCCCGGACGAACGGCGGGATGACGCGGCGCAGCACGTTCGCCTCGTGCGCCTCGGCACGCTCGAGCGCCCGAGCCGCGCCCTCCAAGCTGCTGCGCCCCGTAGAACGCGCCCGCGGGGTCCGCTCCGACGATCACCACGCCGGTCTCGCCGGCGGTCGGCGCGTATCCCTCGGCGGGCAGCTCGGCGTCCGCGTCGATCCGCACCTCGACGACCAGGGGCCCGGGGGCCGGGGTGAGGGCGGTGCGCAGGGCGGTCAGGGCGGTGGTCGCGGCGGGAGTGCCCTGGATCCGGCACCTGGTCAGATCGACATGCGACCGGCCGATGGCGGCCTTCTTCGGAACGGGAACGATCCAGTCCAGGGCATCCATTGTGGGAACGATACCGGATAGAATCGCGCCTCGTGAGCCAGGATGTGACCGAAGTGGTCCCCGGAGTGTTCCGCATCGCGGACACCTGCAACGTCTACGTCATCGCCGCCCCTGCCGGAGGAGCGGAGCGCACGGGGATCGCCGTCGACTTCGGTTCGGGCCGCGCGCTGGACCTCCTCGACGAGCTCGGCCTCGACCGCCTCACCGACGTCCTGATGACGCACCACCACCGCGACCAGGCCCAAGGACTGCACAGGGCGGTGGCGGCCGGTGTTCGGGTGCACGTGCCGCCCGTCGAGCGGGAGCTGTTCGAGCGGGTCGACGAGATGTGGGCGGGCCGGCAGATCAGCAACGACTACGACCTGCGCGACGACCGGTTCTCGCTGCTCGACCCCGTGCCGGTCGACGGCGTCGTGCCCGAATACCGGACGGCCGACTACGGCGGGATAGAGGTACGGGTCCTGCCCACCCCAGGGCACACCCCCGGCTCGGTGACGTACATTGTCGGGCAGGTCGCGTTCACCGGTGATCTGATCTACGCCCCTGGAAAGGTGTGGTCGCTGGCCGCCACCCAGTGGTCGTACACCGAGAACGAGGGCCCCGCCATGGTCATCCTGAGCTCCGAGCTGCTGTGGCGGGAGGAGCCCGCCGTGCTGCTGCCCTCGCACGGCGAGCCGATGACCGACCCCCAGGACGCGCTCGAGCGGCTCTCCACCGCCATGCAGCGCTACGTCGACTTCCGCCGCCCCCACCCCTGGGACGTCAGGGGACTCCTGGCCAACCCCTTCATCCAGGTGACCCCCCACCTGCTCATGAACCGGAGCAGCCAGTCCCACAGCTATGTGCTGCTGTCGGAGTCGGGCGCGGCCATGGTGTTCGACTTCGGGTACGACATGTCCACCGGCCTCGTGCACAACACCTCCCGTGCGGCCCGCCGCCCCTGGCTGGCCTCCATGCCCGCGCTGCGCGAGCACTACGGCGTCACGAGCGTCGAGGTCGCCCTGCCCACCCACTACCACGACGACCATGTGGCCGGCATGCCGCTGCTGCGCGACGTCGAGGGCACCGAGATCTGGGCGCCTTCTCACATCGCCCCCGTCCTGGCCGCGCCGCTCCACCACGACCTGCCCTGCCAGTGGTTCGAGCCCATCCCCGCCGACCGGGTGCTCGGCCTGGGGGAGACGGTGCGCTGGCGCGAGTACGAGATCACCGTGCACGACCTGCCGGGGCACACGTTGTTCGCGGCGGCGTACGAGTTCCAGGTGGACGGGCACCGGGTGCTCGTCACCGGCGACCAGCAGGACGGGATGGGCATCCCGGGCGCCAGTGAGTCGGCACGCCAGGAGATCCTGAATTTTCAGTACAAGAACCGGTTCCAGATCGAGGACTACCGCAAGAGCGCCGCTCTCTACCGCCGCCTGCGCCCCGACCTGATGGTCAGCGGCCACTGGCGGCCCCGCTGGGTGGACGACGACTACCTGCACATGATGACCGAGCGCGGCGAGGAACTCGTCGCCCTCCACCACGACCTGCTCCCGCTCGACCGCCTCGACCTCGGGGCCGACGGGGTGCTGTGCCGCCTGACCCCCTACTACGCGAGCGTCCCGGCAGGCGGCGAGCTCACGCTGACGGTCACCGTACGCAACCCGTGGCCGGACAAGGCCGTGGCCACCATCGAGGCGGTCGTCCCGCCGGGCTGGCGCCGCGAGCAGGGGCCTGTGACGCTAAGGCTCCCTGGAGGGGGTATGGAGCAGGTACATCTCCGTCTAGGCGCGGACGTCGTGCCGCGACGCCGCGTTCGCCTCGCAGTCGACTTGACCATCGGCGATCTGCGCCTCGGGCAGCACGCGGAGGCGCTGGTCGACGTGGTCGGGGAAGGGATTCGATGACCACAGAGCGGCGCGGCCCCCTCAGCCGTTCCAGGCGGCCCACGATCAAGGATGTGGCGGAGGCCGCCGGAGTCTCGCGCTCCACCGTCTCGCGGGCCCTGACCGGGCGCGGATACGCCGCCAGCGACGTACGCGAGCGCGTGCTGCGCGCCGCGGCCGAGCTCGGCTACGTGCCCGACGTGATGGCCCGCACGCTCAAACAGCAGGTGAGCAGGTCGGTCGGCGTCCTGGTGAGCGACCTGCGCAACCCGTTCTACGCGGAGCTGGCCGCGGGGGCCAGCAGTGAGGCCCGCGAGCGCGGCTACACGATGGTGCTCACGGACACGAGCCTGTCGGCCGAGACGGAGAGCGAGGCCGCCGAGGCGCTCGTCGCGCTCAGGGTGGCAGGGGTGATCGTGACGCCCAACTCCCCGGCCGTGTCCACCTACCTCAGCTCCCACGGCATCCCGGTCGTCGAGGTGGACCGGCAGTTCGCGGCGGGCTCGACCGACGGCGTCGTGGTCGGCAACCGCGTCGGCGCCCGCACCGCGACGGCCCACCTGGTCGAGCTGGGCCATCGCAGGATCGCGCTGTTCATCGACGAGACCGACTGGACCACCGGCTACGAGCGGTACCACGGCTACCTGGAGGCGCTCGGCGCGGCCGACATCAAGGTCGATCCCGATCTGGTGGTGGCGTCGGGCTGGGACGTCGCCGACTCGCGGCGCAGGGCGCTCGACATGCTCTCCGGGCCCAACCGGCCCACGGCCGTCTTCGCCGCCAACAACGTGCTCGCCGAGGGCGTCTGGCGGGCGATCGGCGAGCTGGGGCTGCGGGCGCCCGAGGAGATCAGTCTCGTGGCCTTCGACGACGCGCCGTGGATGAGCATGGTCTCGCCCCAGGTCAGCGCCGTCGCCCAGGACACGTTCAACCTGGGCGCGACCGCCGTGCGCAGGCTGGACGAGCGGATCGAGACGCCGGACGCCGACTCGGTCACGACCGTGCTGGGCGTGCGGCTCGTTGCCCGCGAGTCCACCGCGCCGCCTCCCGTGGTCTGACTTTTCTTCCATCCGGCGCGTTGACCCGTGGGGAAAGCGCGCCCTAGGATCCCATGTGGGAACGATGTCACAACCCCTTTGCGCGGCGCTCGTTCCGGTCGGAGGCCCCATGGAGCACGATCTTCCCCCCGTTCTGTCGCTGGACATCGGCGGCACCAAGCTCGCCGCCGGCGTGGTCACCGGCGACGGGCGGATCCACGGCTGGCAGGTCACCCCCACCCGCAGGGAGGAAGGGCCGCTGCCGGTCCTGGCCAGGCTGTTCGACCTGGGCAGGAAGTCCGTCGCGGAGGCCGGGCTGCCCGACGTGGCGGCCGTCGGCATCTCCTGCGGAGGGCCGCTGGACACCACGACCGGCGTGCTCGAATGCCCGCCGCACCTGCCGGGCTGGATCGACGTCCCGGTGGGCCCGATGGCGGCGCAGGAGTTCGGCGTGCCGTCCGCGCTTGAGAACGATGCCACGGCCGCCGCCCTCGGCGAGTTCCGGTACGGCGCGGGCCGCGGCACCGCCACGATGCTCTACCTCACCATCTCGACGGGGGTCGGCGGCGGGTCCGTCATCGGCGGCCGCCTGCACCGGGGCGCGGCCGGCAACGGCGGCGAGCTGGGGCACGTCATGGTCCGGCCGGGCGGGCGCAGGTGCTCGTGCGGCCGCCTGGGCTGCCTGGAGGCGTACGCGTCCGGCACCGCCATCGCCGAGCGCGCCCGCGAGGCCGTCGCCGCCGGTCGCCCCTCGTCCCTGTCCGCGATCGAGCTCCCGACGGCCGAGGACGTCTTCCACGCCGCCGAGGCGGGTGACGCCCTCGCGACCGAGGTGTGGAACGAGACCACATGGGCACTCGGCAGCGCGATCACGGATCTGGTGAACGCGTTCGAGCCGGAGCTCGTCGTCCTCGGTGGCGGCGTGACCCGTTCCGGCGCCCGGCTCCTCGACCCCGTCCGCGCCGCCGTCGCCCGTGACGCCATGCCCCCCGCCGCCCGCACCGCCCGCATCGAGCTCTCCGGGCTCGGCGCGGGAGTCGGCGTCGTGGGCGCCGGCGCCGTGGCCCACGACCTTCTTGCCTCAGGGAAGCCCCATGCCTGACCCGATCCCGTTGCCCGCGTCCTCGCCGGACGGGCTCCCCACCTCTCGGCACCCCTCCCTCCGGGCTGGACAGGCATCCGTCCCGAACGGGCGCACGTCCCTCGCGGGCACTGCCCCGGACGCGTCGCCTCTGGAGACGGTGGTCCCAGCGGCGCTTCCGAAGGCGCTGATCGCGGAGGCGGTGGTTGCGGAGGAGGGGCTGACCTCCGTGCTGGCCCGGCACGTCGAGGCGCACGTCAGTGCCGCGCGGAACGTGGCGGCGCTGCTGCCCGCCGTGGAGTCCGCCGCCGACCTGCTCATCGATGCGTTCACCCGCGGCGGCACCCTCTACACCCTCGGCAACGGCGGCAGCGCGGCCGACGCGCAGCACCTCACCGGCGAGCTGGTCGGCCACTACAAGCGCGACCGCCGCCCGCTCCCCGCCGTGACGCTCACGACCGACGCCACGGTCATGACGTGCATCGCCAACGACTACTCCTACGAGGACGTCTTCGCCAGGCAGGTCAGGGCCCTGGCCCGCCCGGGCGACGTCGTGGCCGCCTTCACCACCAGCGGCAACTCCCCGAACGTCGTCAGCGCCCTGGAAGCCGCGCAGACCAATGGCGCGGTGACGGTACTCTTCGGCGGCGGCGACGGCGGCGCCGCGGCGAGGTTCGCCGACCGCCTCCTCCTAGCCCCTTCTTCCGAGACCCCGCGCATCCAGGAGATCCACACACTGATGCTGCACATGATCAGCGAGAAGGTCGACGCATGGGCGGCCGCATGAAGGGCCGGCGGGCCCCCTTGTCGAACGCCCCCTCCGGTGGCCAGCCGCGCGGGCTTCCGAGGGCGCCGAGGCCGGTGGCCACCCCCGGCCGCACCCTGCACATGATCGGGAACGCGCACCTCGACCCGGTGTGGCTGTGGCCGTGGCAGGAGGGCTACCAGGAGGCGCGGGCGACGTTCTGGTCGGCGATCCACCGCATGGACGAGTACCCCGATTTCGTCTTCACCTGCGACCAGGTCGTCCTGCTGTCGTGGGTCGAGGAGTCGGACCCCGAGCTGTTCGCCAGGATCCGCGAGAGGGCCGCCGAGGGGAGGTGGGTCAACGTCGGCGGCTGGTGGGTCGAGCCCGACTGCAACATGCCGTCGGGGGAGTCGTTCGCCCGCCAGGGCCTGTACGGCCAGCGCTACCTGAAGGAGAAGTTCGGGGTCACCGCCACGGTCGGCATGAACGCCGACCCGTTCGGCCACAACGCCATGCTCCCCGCGATCCTGCGCGGGCAGGGCATGGACTCCTACTGCTTCCTGCGTCCCGGACCGCACGAGAGCGAGCTGCCCGGCACGTTGTTCTGGTGGGAGAGCCGCGACGGCAGCCGCGTGCTGGCCTACCGGATCCCGTTCGAGTACTGCAGCCCGCCCGGCGAGGTCGCGGGCCAGACCGAGAAGGCGCTCGGCCAGCTCGACCGCTCGCTCGGCGACCTGATGATCTTCTACGGCGTGGGCAACCACGGGGGCGGCCCCACCAAGGCGAACATCGAGTCCATCCACCGCTACGACAGGATGGGCACGTTCGGCGAGCTGACGATGTCCTCGCCGCGCCGCTACTTCGACGAGGTGGCCAAGCGCCTCGGCGAGCAGGGCCTGGCCGAGCTGCCGGTGTGGCGCGACGACCTGCAGCACCACGCCGCCGGCTGCTACTCCTCGCACTCGGGCATCAAGCAGTGGCAGCGCAGGGCGCAGGCGGCCGTGCTGTCGGCCGAGCGCTGGGCCGCCGTCGCGGGCCACGACGTACGGGAGGAGCTGGGGCGGGCCTGGAAGCAGGTGCTGTTCAACCAGTTCCACGACGTGCTGCCCGGCTCGGCCATCGAGCCGGCCTACGACGACGCCCGCGACCAGCTCGGCGAGGCGGTCGCGATCTCGAAGCGGATCATCACCAGGGCGCACAACGTGATCGCCCGCGACATCGCCATCCCGCAGGAGGACGGCACGCAGCCGGTGGTCGTCTTCAACCCGCACCCGTGGCCGGTCTCGACCCGGGTCGAGATGCAGTACGGCCTCGCGCCCACCGGCGTGCGCGTCGTGGACGCCGACGGCCGGGACGTGCCCTGCCAGCGCACCCAGTCGGTCGCCACCACGGACGACAAGGGACGCGGCGCCACCGTGTTCCAGGCGGAGCTGCCCGCCCTGGGCTACCGCCTCTACCGTCTCCGCCAGGGCGAGACGCCGTACACGAGCGGCCTGACCGCCTCCGAGCACCACCTCGAGAACGACGTGCTCCGCCTGGAGATCGACCCGGCGACGGGCTGGCTGGCCGCCCTGCTCGACAAGCGCACCGGCGTGGACCTGGTGGCCGGGGCGGCGGGCGAGCACACGCAGATCTGCGAGGACCCGACCGACACGTGGGGACACCGCGTCGTGTCCTACGACTGGCCGGGCGAGGCGATGACCACGACCCGCGTGGACCTGCGCGAGAGCGGCCCGCTGCGGGCCCGCATCCGCGTCGAGCGCGAGTGGGGCCGCTCCACGATGGCCGAGGAGTTCATCCTGGGCGTCGGGGACGACGCGGTGGAGGTACGCGTCGAGCTCGACTGGCGCGAGCAGGCGCACCTGATGAAGCTGCGCTTCCCGGTCGCGCTGGAGAGCCCGGTGGCCACGTACGAGATCCCCTTCGGCCACCTGACCAGGCCGATCGACGGCGCGGAAGAGCCCGCGCAGTCGTGGGTGGATCTCTCCGGCGCGGGCGCCGGGCTGGCCGTCGTGAACAACGCCAAGCACGGCTACGACGTCTCCCCGCCGTCCCCGGGCCGCGGCCACAGCATCGGCATCACCGCGGTGCGCAGCCCGGTCTACGCCTGGCACGACCCGCGCCTGCTCGATCCGGACGGCTACTACTCCTACCAGGACCAGGGGGTGCAGCGGTTCACGTACCTGCTGGTGCCGCACGCGGGCGACTGGCGCGCCGCCGGGCTCACCCGCCGCGCCGCGCTGCTCGGCTCCCCGGTACGCGCGATGCTGGAGAGCTTCCACGACGGCCCGCTCCCCGCGGCGCGCGGCTACCTGGACGACGGCGGCGGCCAGGTCATGGTGACCGCGGTCAAGCTGCACGAGGACGCGCCGCGCGACCTGGTGGTCAGGGCCGTCGAGAGCACGGGCCGGTCCGGGCCGGCGACTTTCGACATCCCGATGGCCCGGATCAGGCTCACGGCCGACTTCGGGCCGGGGCAGATCCGCACGTTCCGGATCCCGCTCGACGATCCGCTCTCCGCCGTGGAGACGGACCTGGTCGAGCTCAGCGTCCGCAAGGGCGCGTGCACGGTTGAGGCATGGTGATCCCGGGCGTGCTCCCCGGCCTCTTCTACGGCGAGAACCGGCCGCGGGCGTGCGAGCGTGTGTTCCCCCGTTTCGAGCCGGCGCCGACCGGCCCGACGGCACCCTCGGCACCCTGCACCACGCCGCCACCGGCGAGGTCCTGTCCTGGTCGGGTGCCTCGGGCCTGACCTGGGTGGCGGCCCTGGCGGAGTCCGGGTACGTGGCGGCGGCCGAGCGGACGGGGGAGGGCACGGGCGCGGCGCGCCGGCTTGACCTGGCCCGCCGCGCCGCCGACGGCGACCTTCAACGCTCGCGCGGGCTCTGTCCGGCCGGCAGTGACGCCTACCGGTGGAGGGGCGCGGCGCGGTAGTCGATCACGGTGGCGTCCAGGATGCGGGCGCCTTCGGCCCCTCTCGCGGCGTCGGGCAGCCAGACCGGCGTGTCCGGCGCGAGCGGATAGATCATGACCTCGACCGTCTCGATGCCGCCCGAGATGTCGATGTCCCAGGGGCCGCCGTTCCAGTACAGGTCCTGCGTGCGGTCGCCGGCCCTGGCCACCGCCACGTCGCCGACCAGGTCGAGGCGGAGCAGCGTGCGCTCGCCGCCCGGCGGCACGGTGATCGTGTAGCGGGCCGCGTGGGCGGCCAGCGTCTCCGGATCGGGCGCCGAGGCGCGGTCCGGGACGGTGACCGGCCGGGCGGGGGGCGGCGTGGCCTCGGCCGTCCGCACGATCTTCACCGGGGCGGGGGCCGCCGGATGGCCGAGGTGGTGGCGTTCGAACGCGCCGTCCGTGAGGATCTCGATGGTGGCGGGGCCGGTGGTGAGGGCGGTCAGCACGCCGCCGGCCTCGACGATGTCGGCGTCGGAGAGGACGAGCCGGCCGCCGGGCGTCCAGGCCCGGCGGGCGTCGGCCGCGTCGAGGACCAGCAGGCGCAGCCGGGCCCCGTCCGGCGTCTCGACGGTGAGGAGCTCGCGGCTCGCCGGCAGGTCCTCCAGGATCGCCTCGCCGTCCCGGTCCAGGACCGGATGGCCGGTGACGGAGGTGCCCGCCGGCAGGGAGAGGTGGGCCGGGATCCCGTCCGTCCTCGTCAGGACCAGGACGTCGTCCTCGACGAGGGTCAGCAGGCCGAGGGTCGCCCAGTTGATCGTGACCCCGCGGACGTCGAGGTTGACCGGCCAGCAGAAGAACGCGCCGCTCGGGATGTCCACCGGGCGGTGCGGGAAGCGGACGCGGGCCTCGCCGAGCTCGACGTCGAAGCGCACGTCCCGGTGCGCGGGCAGCGGCTCGTACGGCTGGTGGTTGTTGACGAAGACGAACCCGCCGCGCCCGTCCGAGCGCAGGGACCACCGCAGGGGGTCCTGGGCGGGGATGGCGGCGTTCATGGCGGCCAGGCGGTCGCCGAACGCGGCCAGGAAGGCATGCTGGTTGCGCAGCAGGTGGTAGCTGTCGCGGGTCTGCAGGTGGGCCCCGATGGGGGCGTGGAAGTCGTAGTCGTACTCCGGCAGGTCGTTGGGGTAGCCGGTGGCGTGCGACTCCTGCAGGCCCGGGCGCGGGTTGGCGCCTCCGGCGTACATGTAGTAGCCCTGCCAGGCCGAGCCGCTGCCCAGCTTGGTCAGCGCCAGCGCGGCGATGTCCGCCCCCTGGAGCAGGGGGCGGCGGTGGTACGCGGTGGCCATGCCGCCGCCCAGCTCGCACGTCGCCGCCGGGAAGTCCGGATGCTTGACGCCGCACTCGCGGTCGCCGGCCAGGTCCTTGCCGATGCCCGGATCGTCCCACTGGTGGGAGAAGCGGAAGTGGGCGCGGAAGGTGTCGTCCCAGCCGTCGGCCGTGTCCACCCAGAAGCCGTCGGCGTAGCCGCCGTACAGCGGGAAGACCTCGCCGACGGGCAGGTCGGCGCTGCCCCAGGCGGTGGCCGTCCACAGCGGGGCGTGCAGGCCGGACTCACGGGCGATCCGCTTCAGGGTGAGGACGTGGCCCGGCTGGTCGTACAGCTCGTTCTCCAGCTGGATGCCGATGATCGGCCCGTCGGGGCCGCACAGCGGGCCGAGCTCCCTCCCCAGGTGGCCGAACCAGGCCCGCACCCTCTCCAGGTACGCCGGGTCGTCGCGGCGGGCCGGGGGAACCCAGTCGGGCAGGCCGCCGTTGCGGGCCTCGCCGTGGCACCAGGGGCCGACGCGCACGATCACCTCGAGGCCCGTGTCCTGGCAGAGGCGGACGAACGCGGCCACGTCCAGCCCGCCGTCGAACACCGGCTCCCGCTCCTCGCGCTCCTGGTGGTGGATCCAGAAGACGTACGTGGACACGACGTCCACCCCGCCCGCCCGCACCAGGCGCAGGGCGTCCTGCCAGCGCTCGCGCCGCACCCGGCTGTAGTGCAGCTCGCCCGTCACGGGGATCCACCGGCGGCCCTCGCGCCAGAGGGAGCGGTCGGTGAGGGCCAGTCCGGGCCGGGGGTCCTCGGTGCCGGCCATGGCGGGCCGGGTCTCCGGCCGGTCCCAGGGGGTGTGTCGTACGAGCATCCGACCATTGTCCACACCGTTCGGGAGGGCGGAGGGAGCGGGTCGTAGCCTCGCAGGATGAGGGTATTCGTCACAGGCGGCACCGGGGCGGTCGGTCGTCCCACGGTCCCGGCGCTGCTCGCCGCAGGTCATGAGGTCACCGCGCTCGCCCGCACGCCGGAGAAGGCGTCGGCGCTGGAGGGCCGGGGCGCGACCCCCGCGATGGTGTCGCTGTTCGACCGGGAGGAGCTGGCGTCGGCGTTCGCGGGGCACGACGCGGTGGTCAACCTGGCGACCGCGATCCCGCCGATGTCGAAGTTCATGAGCAGGCGGGCACAGCGCGACAATCACCGCGTACGGGCGGAAGGGTCGGCGGCGGTCGTGGACGCCGCGCGCGCCGCCGGGGTCGGGCGGATGGTGCAGGAGTCGGTCTGCCTGCTCTACCGCGACCAGGGCGCGCGCTGGATCGACGAGGACGCGCCCGTGGACGACTTCCCGATGGCCCGGGGGAACTTCGCCGCCGAGTCGAGCGCCCGCCGCTCGCCGTGCGGGGTGATCCTGCGGTTCGGCTGGTTCTACGGGCCGGGCGCCGCGCACAGCGAGCAGCTGTTCGCCCAGGCCCGCCGGCACGTCGGCATGGTGCTCGGCCGCCCGGACGGCTTCCTGTCCTCCATCCACGTGGCCGACGCCGCCACCGCGGTCGTCGCGGCGCTCGAGGCTGAGGCGGGCACGTACAACGTGGTGGACGACGAGCCGCTGACCAAGCGCGAGTACGCCGACGCGCTCGCCCGCGCCGCCGGGGCCCGCATGTGGCTGCGCGGCCCCGGCCGGGCGGCCGCGCTCCTCGGTGACCGGCTCACGTCTCTCACGCGCTCCCTCCGGGTCAGCAACGCCCGCTTCCGCGCGGCCACCGGCTGGGCCCCGCGCTACCCCAGCGCCCGGGAGGGCTGGCTCGCCGTCACGGCCTGAACTCCTCCGCTACGCGAAGAAGCCGACCACGCGGTGGATGCGGTCGCCCTCGAACTCCACGACGTCGTAGCCGGTGGCCACGGGCGTGTCCGAGCCGGGCGCGCCCAGCCGCCAGGTGAACAGCGCCGTGTCGTGGTGGGCGCCGATCAGCGTGCCGAGGCTGAACACCAGGTCGCCGAAGTTCTCCTGAGCCCGTCCGATCGCCTCGGACAGCTCGGCATGGCCCCGCAGCCCGGCGTAGTCGGGGTCGGAGTAGACCGAGTCGTCGGTCAGCACGGCCTTGATGAGTGCGTCACGGGCGGCGGCGTCCCGCTCGTTCCAGATGTCGAGGTACTTGCCGATGAGGTCGTTGATCATGAGATGGTTCCTTCCTTGGTCGGTTCGAGTACGAGGGCGATGAGGCCGCCCGCGGCGGTGACGGCAGCGGCCGCCCAACCGGCCGTCTGCAGCCCGCCGAGCGTCTCGGCGGCCGTGCCAGTGGCCTGGCCTGCGGTGGCGACGGCGACGAAGACGGCCAGCCCGATCGCGCCGCCGACCTCCTTGGCCGTGCTGGCCAGCCCGGAGGCCACGCCCTGCTGCTCGGGCGCCACCCCGGCGCCGGCCGAGGCGAACAGCGCGACGAACGCCACGCCGCCGAACAGCCCCCAGATGACGCTGCCGGGCAGCAGGGTCCAGAAGCCGCCGCCGATGTGCATGCCGGCGGTCAGCACGCCGATCCCGGCTCCGGCGCCGATCATCCCGGCGCTGAGTGTCGTACGGACTCCCCACCTGCCGAGCAGCAGCGGCGCGGCCTTCAGCGCGGCCGCCATGCAGACGAGGGTGAGCGGCAGGAACGTCAGGCCCGCCGCCAGAGCGCTGTAGCCGAGGACCGGCTGCAGGTACGAGGTGAGCACGTAGTAACCGCCGCCCAGCGTGCCCTGGAACACGGCGATCACCGCCATCGTCGTGGCCGGGCCACGGCGGCGCAGCAGCCGCGGCGGGATCAGCGGATCCCGGGTACGCGACTCGACCAGCAGCAGCAAGGCCAGCAGCGCCGCGCCGGCGACCAGCGCCCCGGCACCGCGTACCGATCCCCATCCCGCCTCCGGCCCGCTCGCCAGGCCGAACACGAGCAGCGTCGAGCCCGCCGTGGACAGCAGCGCCCCCGGCACGTCGAACCCGCCCGGCCTGGACGCGCCTCGGGAGTCGGGGTCGAGCAGCCGGGGCGCCGCGGCGGCGGCGCCGATGGCCAGCGGGACGTTCACGAAGAACACCCACTCCCAGCCCAGGTAGTTGGTCAGCACGCCGCCCAGCAGCGATCCGGCGGCCAGTCCCGCGCTTCCCGCCATTCCCCAGGCGCCCAGGGCCCGGTTGCGCGCGGCCCCTTCCGCGAACCCGCGGTAGATCAACGCGAGCGTGGCCGGGGCGAGCAGCGCCCCGCCGGCGCCCTGGACCGCGCGGGCCACGATCAACGTCGCGGACTCCGTCGCCAGGCCGCCCGCCAGCGAGGCCGCGGCATACAGCGAGAGGCCGAGAACGAACATGCGCCGCGCGCCCAGCCTGTCCACGGCCCGGCCGCCGAGCAGCAGCAGCCCGCCGAGGCCGATGGCGTACGCGCTCACCACCCACTGGACGGATCGCGGGCTGAACCCCAAGGCCGTTCCGAGGTCGGGGAGCGCCACGTAAACGATGTTGTAGTCCAGAGCCACGATGAGCTGGGTGAACGCCAGGAGCGCCAGCCTGAGCCCGGAACGGCCTCTGTCGGTCGGCGCACGAGAGTCGGCAAGAGTCACGAGAGGTCTCCTCCGCGAGAGATATCTATACGGCGAATGATTTCTACACGCCGTTCAATGTATGCACGCAGAACAGTAGTCCAACTCTGTAGACTGTCAAGGGTGGGCGATCAGACGATGAGCAGACGCGACAGGCTGCGTGCGGAGACCACGGCGGAGATCAAGGCGATCGCGCTCAAACTCATGGCCGCCGGCGGCCCCGACGCCATCTCGCTACGCGCCATCGCCCGCGAGATGGGCATGACCGCCGGCGCGATCTACAGCTACTACGCCACCCGCGACGACCTGGTGACCACGCTCATCGCCGACCTCTACACGGCCCTCGTGGAGGCCGCGGAGGCGGCCCGCGACGCCGTGTCCGCCGACGACCCCGGCGGCCGCATCCTGGCCTGGGGCGAGAGCGTACGGGAGTGGGCCCTGGCCAACCCGGAGGGTTTCCGCCTGATCTACGGCGACGCGGTCCCCGGCTACCAGCCCCCGGCGGACGGCCCGGCGAAGGAGGCGGAGCAGCGGGCCTGCCGAGGGCTCACCGGCCTGGTCGCGGCTGCCTGGGGCGGGCCGGACAAGGGCGAGTACGGCTGGCCGGACTTCGATCCGGTCCTGGCGGAGGACATCCAGGCCGCCTTCCCCGGCCTGCCGCCGGACGCGGTGGCGCTCACGATCCGGGTGTGGGGCCGCATGCACGGCCTGGTCGCCCTGGAGATCTACGGCCACCTGCGCACGCTCACCCACGAACCTGCCGCGATCTACCGGGACGAGATGCGGGCCCTGATCGCGTCCCTCGGCTTGACGCCACCCGCCTGAAGATCCCCGCCCTGTCTGAGGACCTCACCTTTCCCGTCGCGGACAGGCGGCACCACGCTGCCCCGCACGGGACAGTCGTCGGCCGCGGCGAGCAAGGTGTCCAGATGGTTCACCACTCCATGATGCGGCCGGAGAGGGGGCCGCTCCTCACGATCCCTTCGCGGGATCCAGGTGCGTGAGCACCGTCTCGGCGATCGTCCCCAACGTCTGGATCTGCTCGGGGGAGAGCAGGTCGATGAAGTGGCGGCGGACGGACTCCACGTGTGCGGGCGCGGCCTCCTGGATGGCGCGCAGGCCGCCCTCCGTCAGCACGATCATCGCCCCCCGGGCGTCGCCCTCGAACTCCTCCCGCCGGACCAGCCCCCGCTGCTCCATCCGGGAGATGTGCCGTGACAGGCGGCTCTTCGACCAGAGCATGCGATCGGCCAGCTTGGTGAGCCGCCACCGATGATCCTCGGCGGAGGTCAGCGCGGACAGGACGTCGTAGTCGGGGGCCGACAGGCCCGAGTCGCGCATGAGGTCCCGGCTGACCTCGGCGTCCAGGAGCAGTCGCATCCTGCGGTACCCGATCCAGGCCCTGAACTCGGCATCGTCCAACCAGCGCGGCTCCATGCCGCCCGAGTTTAGTTGACGTGTAACCAACCGGGTCTTAGGTTTACATGTAAACAAGTCGATGGGAGAGAAGCATGTTCGGGCTGGGTATCTCGACCTCGGCCGCGCCGGGGGCCGATCCGGTGGGGGACGCGCGGGCGGCCGAGGAGCTGGGCTTCGACTTCGTCTCGGCCTCGGATCACCCTTGCGGGAGCGAGCCGTCGTACGAGGTGTGGACGATGCTGACCTGGGTCGCCGCCGCCACCTCGCGCATCAGGGTGGCCACGCGGGTGCTCGGGGTGCCGTACCGCCCGCCCGCCATGGTGGCCAAGATGGCCGAGACCCTGCACAGGTTCTCCGGCGGCCGGCTGATCCTGGGGCTCGGGGGCGGTTACTCGGATGAGGAGTTCCGGGCGTTCGGGCTGGGGGTGCCCACGGCGCGGGAGAAGGTCGACGGCATGGTGGAGGCGATCGACATCATCCGCGGGCTGTGGTCGGAGCCTCGCTTCACGTACGAGGGCACCCGCTACCACACGTACGAGGCCGCCATGGAGCCCAAGCCCGCTGGCCCGATCCCGATCTGGCTCGGCACGTACGGCAGGCGCGCCCTGGACGCGACGGGCCGGCTGGCCGACGGCTGGATTCCGTCCCTCGGCTTCGCCCCGCCGGAGCAGGCGGCCGCGATGCGGGAGCGGGTTCTGTCCCACGGGCGTGCGGTGGAGTGCGTGTACAACGTCCCGTTCCGCATCGGGGGGCGCGCGGACGGGGGCGCTGTGGTGGCGGGCTCGCCGCAGGAGATCACCGACCGGCTCGCCGGCTTCGTGCGTCTGGGCTTCACGTCGATCAACTTCATGCCCGCAGGTCCGAACCCCCGCGAACAGTGTGAACGCCTGGCCATGGAGATCCTCCCGGCTCTCCGCGCCACGGCCATCTCGTCCTCGTGACACTCACGCGACGGCGACGGCTGTTCCCGCTGTTCAACCAGCGGCTGATGAGCCCTCGGCGCCCCGATTACGACGCCTGTCTGACGGTGCCTGATCTGCCCGATGGCTCGTCGCTGCTGGCCGTGCTTGGGCGTTCCGGCGGACGAAGGGCTGGAGACGCGATCTTCCTGGCTCCTGAGCCAGCGGTGGATGAGAACGGGCTCCAGCAGGCCCACGCGCTAACCAGGGAACGGGTGGGGATCGGCGAGCGTAGCGAGCGGGGTTTCCGGGGGGCGAAGGGGGGCGTGAGCCCCCTGGGAGGCGCTCTCCGGAACTCCGTTGCGCAAAGCGCCCCCCGTGGCAGGCCGTGTTTTCCGCCCCCCGCGCCCCTTAACTTCCGACTGGTTCGGCGCGGAGGCGGGCCGAGTGTTTGACCAAGGTGATCAGGACTTCGCGGCTTGAGTCCCGCTTCCGGGCGTCACACATGATGATGGGCGTCGACGGGCTCAGCTGCAGCGCCAGCCGTACCTCGTCCAGCTCGAACGTGGGCGCCCCCTCGAAACAGTTGACCGCCACTACGAACGGCGTGCCCCGCCGCTCGAAATAGTCCACCGAGGGGAAGCAGTCGGCCAGCCGCCGGGTGTCCGCCAGGATGACGGCTCCCAGCGACCCCTCGGCCAGCTCGTCCCAGACGAACCAGAACCGCTCCTGCCCTGGGGTGCCGAACAGGTACAGGACGTAGTCGTTGCCCAGCGTGATCCGGCCGAAGTCCATCGCCACGGTGGTGGTGCGCTTGGCCTCCACCGAGGTGAGGTCGTCCACGCCGATCCCGCGGTCGGTCAGGACCTCCTCGGTGCGCAGCGGCCGGGTCTCGGAGACCGCGCCCACCATCGTCGTCTTGCCCGCGCCGAAGCCGCCCGCGATCAGGATCTTGATCGCCGTCGGCAGGCGCGGACGCTCAGAGCGACCGAAGACCATCGAGCACCGCCCTGTACATCTTCATGTCATGCATGTCCACCTCGGATTGTGGTTCCTGCGCAGAGACGAGTTCGCGGTCGAAGAGGTCGCCGAGCAGCACCCGGATCGTGCCGGCGGGCAGATCGAGATACGCGGCGATCTCGGCGACGGACTTGGGTTCGCGGCAGAGCTGGAGGATCCGCAGATGCTCCGGGTCCAGCCCGGCGTCGGGGCCGGGGGGCGGGCCCACCGCGAGGGCCATGGATATCAGGTCGAACCGGCCGTGCACGGGCTGCGTACGACCACGGGTGACCACGTAGGGCCGGATGATCTCCGGATCCACCCAGTGCTCGTCCGTCGGTCCGTCCGTGCCTCTCACCGGTCGCCCCCGGCGACGGCCTCGGCGTTGCGGGCACCCGAGGTGAGGTACTGGCCGACCCGGGCCACCATCATCGCCATCTCGTACGCGATCAGCCCGATGTCGGCGTTCTGCGCGCACAGGACGGCCAGGCAGGCCCGCTCGCCCGCCGTGGTCACGATGAGGAACTGGTGCTTCCACTCCACGACCGTCTGCCGCACGGTGCCGCCGGAGATGTGGTCCGAGACGCCCTTGGCCAGGCTCTGCAGGCCGGAGGCGACGGCGGACAGGTGCTCGCCGTCGGTCCGCTGCAACCCGGCGGACGAGGCCATCAGCAGGCCGTCGGAGGAGAGCACGATGGCGTGCTCGGCCTCCTTGATCCGGCCCACGAGGTCGTCGAGCAGCCAGTTGAGATCGGTGCCGGACGAGGGGGTCATGCCTCACCTCTCGACTGCTCGTCGAGCATCTTGGCGGCTTCGCTGCGGCCAAGACGCGTGCCTGACTGCAGAGATCCCATCATCGCGCGGATCTCCTCCGGCGAGCGCTCGTCATCGTCCTCCTCGTAGTCGGGCTGCGTGGGCGTCTCGTCCCGCAGCGCTGGCGCCAGATTGGCCTGGGGCACCCGCAGGGGCAGCCCGTTCGACGTGAACTCGGTCACAGACTTCTGCTCCGGTTCGGCTGGCGTTTCCGGTTCTGGTTCCACAGGGGTGAGCAAAGGTGCGGAGGCGGGGGCGGGCGGCTCGGGGGCGGGCGCCTGGCGGGCGGGCTTGAGCGTGCGCACGTTCTCCGCGGTGACCGGCCGGATCGCGGTGGCCACGGCCGTCGTCCTGCGCGGCAGGCGCTCGCGCGGCCCGCCGTCCTGCGACTCGGGCGTGGGGTCGAGCTGTACGAGCTCCTGCGGCAGCAGCACCACGACCGTCGTCCCGCCGTACGGCGACGCCTTGAGCACCACCTGGATCTCGTGGCGCTTGGCGAGCTGGCTGACCACGTAGAGGCCCAGCCGGGCGGCGCCGGTGATGCGGAACTCGGGCGGGTCCGCGATGCGCGCGTTGTTGGCCTCCAGGTCCTCGGGCTTCATGCCCAGGCCGCGGTCCTCGATCTCGATCACGTACCCGTTGGCCACGAGCTGGCCGCTGACCTGCACGTTCGTGTAGGGCGGCGAGAACGACACGGCGTTCTCGATCAGCTCGGCGAGCAGGTGGATGACGTCACCGACCGCGCGGCCGACGAGCACGACGTCGCCCATCGGCATCAGCGTGACGCGGGTGTAGTCCTCGACCTCGGCCAGGGCGCCGCGGACGACGTCGACCATGGGGACCGAGCGGCGCCACGTACGGGCGGGGGTCGAGCCGGACAGGACGATGAGGTTCTCGGCGTTGCGCCGCATGCGGATGGCGAGGTGGTCGAGCCGGAAGAGCTCCTTCAGCTCCTCGGGGTCGGTCTCGCGGCGCTCCATCACGTCGAGCACGGTGAGCTGCCGGTGGACCAGGCCCTGCGTCCTGCGGGCCAGGCTGAGCAGGATGTCGCGGATGCTGCGGCGCAGCTCGGCCTGCTCGGCCGCGACGCTGATCGCGGTGCGCTGCACGGTGTTGAACGCCTGGCCCACCTGGCCGATCTCGTCGTCACCGAAGTCCAGGTCGGGGACCTCCTTGGCCAGGTCGACCTCCTCGCCGCGGCCGATGCGCTCGACGACGCCGGGCAGCCGGTCGTCGGAGAGCTCGTGGGCGGCGTCGCGCAGCTTCTTGAGCTGGGCGAGCAGGTCGCGGGCCGTGGTGATGGACAGGATGATCGAGGCGACGACCGCGATCAGGCCGAGACCTCCGGCCAGCACGAGGCGGGCGATGACGCCGATGGCGCCGGGGGCGGCCCGGTCGACGAGGCGGTCACCGCCGTCCGAGATGAGCTTCTCCAGCGAGGCACGGGCCGGCTCGTTCGCCGCGCGCCACTCCGTGCTGGACACGGCCGGCGGCAGGCCGTCGGTCTGCTCGGCGAGTCGATCTTCCAGAGCACGCAGCTGGGTCACGACACGGCTCTTCGCCCAGGCGTTGTACGCCGCCGCGTCCTCGGCCGGAAGCTGGGCCGCGGCCTGCTCGAGCGAGAAGCGGGAGAAACCCGACAGCCGCACGAACTCGGCGTGCTCGGATGGCGTGAAGTCGCCCTTGGCCAGCGCGCCGGCGACGAGCGCATCCGCGCGGGCCAGGAACTCGCTGGCCCGGCTGATCGCGAGCATGGTGCGAGCGTCCCTGGCGATCTCCTTGTCGTCCAGCGCGGCTACCGAGTCGAACATGCGGTAGAGCGAGTCGACGATCTGGTTGTAGGAGTCGGCCGCCCGGGCACGGTCGACACGCCCGGCGTCAATCGCCTTCCTGGCCGCGACGATCCCGTCGGCGGTCCGCAACGCTTCGTCGATGCGGCGCGTCAGAGGGGCGTCGGCCGCGAACCGGACGCTGGTGCTGGTCGCCGACTCAGCGAGCTCCTTGCGCGCCACGTCGGTCCTGGCGCGCTGGTCGCGCATGAGCTTGTCGGGTGTGCGCTCCCCGGTACCCAAGGCCACCACGGCGAGGCGCCGCTCGCGCTGCAGTTCGGCGAGCAGGCGCTCACTGGGCTGCACCGCGCCACTGTCGACGGTCGTGGCGCCGATGAGATTCACACCTTCACGCAAGGTGACCCAGGCGGCGAATCCCCACAGCGCGACCAGCGACACCAGGAGGGCTGTCACCTTTGTCCGTACGCCGAAGTTGCGCACACGCATAATCTAGCCGTCCAGGTCAGGGGTTACGTTAAGCCGGATGTCAACGCGTATGGCGGCATTTCTTGGATTCGGCACCGGGATACCTTAGCAATGCCGCAAACATCGCTCAAGGCGGGAAATCCCGTGATGGATATTACATCCGCATCTAGCGTGCTATGGCGAGCTTCGCATAGACATGCCGAGCCGCCAGGATAGCCGCTCGCACGACCGCTATCGGAGTGTAAAGGTCTTTGTCATGCCAGAGGGGCGGATAATCCGACATTTCGCCCGCCTTCTGTAAATACTGGAAGCCGCAGGCCGCGGCCCGCCTGTACCGCTCCTGGACCTTGTCGCCGCGTACCACCTCGGGCAGGAGCAATGCCTGAATCGCGTACGCGGTCTCCTCAGGCGTGCCTTCCCAGCGGCCCCACGACCCGTCGGGGCGCTGGGTGGACAGCACCCACTCGCGAGCTCTGGAAACCGTCGGGGCGAGGCCGGGGCCGCCGTATTCGCTGAGCGACAGCACGCAACTCAGTGTGGCGTAATACGGTGAGGCGTGCCAACGGTCGTCCCAGCTCCCGTCCGGCCGCTGCCGCTCGACCAGCAGGAGCGCCAGTCTCTCCCGCACCTCCGCGTACGCGTTCGCCCGCTCGGGCCGCGTGGCCGCGTACGCGCCGAACGCGTCCAGCACGTGCGCGTTCACGCTGACGGAGAAGCCGTCCTCCCCCTGCCAGGTGCAGAAATGGGTGCCGGCGTCGAACGTCAGCAGGCTCTCCGGATCGCGCGCCATACCGTGCAGCGCCAGCGCGTGCAGCGCGACGGATGTCGTGTCGGCGTCCACGGGCAGGCCTGGCCCCGCCGGCGTGCCGCTGGGACCGATCGAGGCCCTGAGATCGGCCACCATTTCCGGCGGCACCTCGACGGACACGTCCGCCCGGGCCAGCCAGCTCAGCACCCAGCCACGTTCGAACACGGTGATGGGCAGCCCGACCGGGACCGGCCCCCCGTACCTGGTGACGACCGCCTCCAGATGTCTCCTGGCCGAGTCGGCGTCGCGGGGGGCGCCGCTTCCGAGCCAGGCGGCGGTCGCGGCCGGCGAGGCGCCGACCGTGCCGATCGCCGTCGGCCGTACGGAGAGCGTGCCGCTCGACGCCAGGCCCGCCACCTCCAGCGCGTGCAGCAGCTTCTCCGGCAGCTGGGCACCGGACGACACCACGCGCCGGACGCGTTCGACGCGGGAGGAGTCCAGGCCGGTCGGCAGAGGGAGCGGCTCGCCTACGCCGTGGGCGTTGATGAGGGCGATCAGCGCCGGGACGATCAGATCGACGGCCGGCATGTCAGGCAGGTCCGTCACGTTCGGCAACTGCCGGCGCAGTGCGGCCAGTCCCTTGCCGGCGGATTCCGCGGCCCCGACGGTGAGCAGGGCCTCCGTGGCGCTCAGTGTCGGCACCAGGCTGTAGCCACCCGGCGCGCCCCACGCCCCGTCCGGTCGCTGAGTGCGCACGAGATAGTCGATGCGCTCGCGATGCCCGGCCAGCCACGGAGCCAGCGTCACCAGCCGTCCTGTCTCGTAGATCGACGCGGATACCTGACCCCATGGAGTGGCCATCAACGTGGCCACCAGCGCGTCCGCCTCGTGGGCGATGTTCACAGCTCTCCCCAGTAGTCCGATACGCCGTAGAAGCCGGTGTTGAAGCCGATCTGGCGCTCCAGATAGAGCGCGGTCCTCGGGCTGGCCTCGCGGATCGGGGCGATCAGCTCGGCTGCCGTACGCGCGTGCCGCGCCATGCGCCGCGTCACCTCGGTGCGCCCGGCGCCGAATGTCAGGGCGTTGGCATCGCCCCAGCGGGCCTCCCTGTCGTAGGTGGCCAGGTCGTTCAGGAGCCTCAGGTAGCGCTGCACTTCGTCGCTCGCCTCGCGTACCAGGCCGAGGTTGCCCAGCGTCCACGCGTCGCCGGTGTAGAGCCAGTGCGAGAGGTTGACGAACGAGGAGCCGCAGCTGTCGGCGTTGGCGAGATACTCCTCCAGGGAAGGCGTGGCCCTCGACTCGCGCCAGTCCCACTCCTTGCGCATGGCGGTCAGCATGCGCTCGAGCTGGCCGCGCCAGCGAGGATCGCTCCCCAGGTCGTCGCGGAGCGTGGCGAGCATCCGGGCGAGCGGGCTGCGCGGCGCCTCCCCGTCCGCCACCGCCAGGCACTCCTCGACCAGCGCGGCCACCTCGTCGCGTGCCGTGGCGACGTGGTCTATCTGCAGGTCCACCGCGAACACCCACAGCGCGGCGCGGTTGACCGCCCACAGCTCTTCCGCCGTGGCCCAGGGGGAGCCGAACGCGCCGACCAGTCCCAGCGAGTGGAAGAAGCCGGCGTCGAACGGTTCGGCGGGGAAGGCCCCCGGGTGCTCGGCGGCGTGAGCGGCGAGGCGGCGGGCGCACTGGACCGCCAGCGCGCTGGTCCTGCCGAGCCCCGCGGAGACGCTGAGGCCGGTCACCCGCGCCCCGCCGGAACGAGCGTCATCGACAGCGCTTTGGGGGGCCGCAGCGTCGAGGCCAGCCGGGGGGTGATCGGCCCGGTCGTGTGCAGCACCGGACGGTACTTGCACAGGATCCCGGCGATCAGCAGCAGCGCTTCCATCATGAACAGGTGGGGTCCCAGGCAGACGTGCGGCCCCGCCGCGAACGGGAAGTACGCGTACCGGTGCCGCACCCGGTCGTTGCCTGGTGCGAACCGCTCCGGATCGAACTCCAGCGGCCGATCCCAGAACTCCGGCAGCCGGTGCGTCAGGTACGGGCTGAGCACCATCGTGGACCCCGCCGGGATCTCGATCCCGGCGATGTGGTCGGCTCCCGCCGCGGTCCGGGGCAGGATCCAGCCGGGCGGGTAGAGGCGTACCAGTTCGTCCACGAACATCTTCAGGTAGGTCAGCTCCGGCAGGTGCGCGATCGTGACAGGCCCGCGCCCGACCACCCGCTCCACCTCCTCGTACACCTTCGCGGCGATCTCCGGGTGCGCGTCCAGCACCGGCCAGACCCAGGTGAGCGCGGTGACGGAGGTCTCAGTGGCGGCCCCGTGGATGGCTACCATGTCATCCCTGATCAGCCTGTCCGCGTCCGCCTCGCCGCGGCGGGCGCTGACCAGCCTGGAGACCAGGTCGGCTTCCTCGTCGCCGCGCGCCTTGGCGTAGTGGATACGGGGGTAGACGACCTCGTCGATGGTCCTGATCGCCCGTTTGAACGCCCGGTCGCCGAGGAGCGGGAAGCGTTCGGGCACGGACGGGAGCAACAGCCTGATCGACCTGGCCGTCACGCCCGTGTCGTAGGCGGGGGCCAGCCGGTTGATGTCCGCGTCGGAGATCGTCGCGCCCAGGAACAGCCGCACGATCGTGGGGTGGATGAGGGTCGAGATGACTTCGGAGACGTCGAAGCGGCGGCCCGGCACCACGGTGGCGTCGATGAGCCCGGTGATGATCTCTGCCATGCGCGAGGTGAGTGAGTTGACGTACCTCGCGCTGAACACCGGCTGAAGGATCTTCCTGCTCGCCGCCCACCCTTCGCCCTCTGACAGGATGCCCTGACCGAGGAGCGGGGCCAGCGGGTCCCAGAACATGCCGGCTCGGACGTAGTTGGGCTGGTTGCCCTTCAGTATGTGCTGGACGTGGTCCGGGTGGGTGACGAGGTACGGCCGGAACGGCCCCATGTTGAGCCGGACGAGCGTGCCGCGCGCACGGTCGCTCGCCTCCTCGAAAGCACGTATGGGGGTACGCGCATGCCGGGCCAGCGACCGAAGGAAGGGAAGGGCTCTGGCTTGACGCGATGACGCGTCGGACCACGACACCGCGGCTGACCTCCATGATGCCCGTATTATGCGACGGACATTTCCTGACAAATGTCAATTGCTGGGTGGAGTATCACATGCTTGTGCATGTAGATTCAAGATCGTAGCGGGGTAGGAGCACCGAGTGAATCTGAGCCGTCCCTTGGGCAGCGGGGCCGTGGCGCGTTGCCGGGCCCTGTTCGAGCCGGCTCTGCGCGAGGCGGTTTCGGCGCTCCACCCGTGGGGCGCTGGGATGGCCGCGTTCGCTCTGGGCTGGTCCGATGCGGACGGCCGGCCGCACAGCGGGGACGGCGGCAAGGGCGTGCGGCCCGCCATCGCCATGCTCAGTGCCGAGGCCGTCGGCGGCACCGCCGAGTCGGCGCTCCCAGGAGCGGTGGCGGTGGAGCTGGTGCATGCTTTCTCACTGGTGCACGACGACATCATCGATCATGACGAGCGGCGCCGGCACCGTGAGACCCTCTGGAAGGCGTACGGCGTGGGTCCGGCGCTCCTGGCCGGTGACGCGCTCCTGGCCCTGGCCGTCAACCGGCTCTCCGGGTCCCCCGAGGCGATGAAGTACCTGTCGGCGGCGCTGGTCGAGCTCGTCAACGGGCAGACCGCCGACATGGCCTTCGAGAACCGGCCCTGGCACGGGCCCAACGCGGTCACCACCGCCGAGTACACGGCGATGGCCGCGGGCAAGACCGGCGGCCTGCTCGGGGCCGCCGCGGCCGCGGGGGTCTGTCTGGGCGGCGCGCCCGAGCTCGCCGGCCGCATGTGGGAGATGGGGCTGGACCTGGGGGTGGCCTTCCAGATCGCCGACGACATGCTGGGCATCTGGGGCGACCCTCACATCACGGGCAAGCCTGTCTACTCCGACCTGCGGCGCGACAAGAAGACCTTCCCCGTCCTCGCCGCCCTCGCCGGCGGCCACCCCGCCGCCCGCGAGCTCTCCGCGCTCCTGTCGGCCGGGGTCTCGGACGAGGACTCGCTCCGCCACGCCGCCCGCCTGGTGGAGCAGGCCGGCGGGCGGGCCGTCGCCCAGGCCCAGGCCGACCGGCGCCTCGCCGCGGCGCTGGAGGTCATGGACGAATGCCTGCCGGGCGCCACGGACCTGCGCGCCCTCTGCGCCTCGCTGGTGAACCGCGCTCACTGACCGGGCGCACTGACCCTGTACGCGTCCCGCCCGCCGGCCCGCGTGGACCGGGCGCGGCGGGACGGCGCACACGCGTCAGTGGACCGGCGCGGCGGGACGGCGCACACGCGTCACCGGCGGGGCCTACGCGTCAGACGCGGGAGGCCTCGTCCAGGAGGGTCAGCTCCTCCTCGCTCAACGTCAGCTCCGCGGCCGCCAGCAGGGGCTCGAGCTGGCTCACGTTCCGGGCGCTGGCGATCGGCGCCGCGACCGTGGGCTGGGCGGCGAGCCAGGCCAGCGCCACCGTGGCCGGAGAGACCGAGCGCTCGGCCGCCACCTTGGTCAGCGCGTCCAGGGCCCGGCGCCCGTGCTCCTTCTGCAGGTACTCGGCCGCTCCCTCGGCCCGGGGGCTGTCGACCGTCACGCCGGGCGCGTACTTGCCGGTCAGGAAGCCGCGGGCCAGGCCGAAGTACGGCGTGCTGGACAGGCCCTCCCGGGCCACCACGTCCCGCAGCTCGCCCTCGTAATCCCGCTCGACCAGGTTGTACTGCTGCTGCAGGGCCACATACCGGGTCAGCCCCTCCTCGTCGGAGGTCCTGAGCGCCTGCGCCAGCCGGTCCGCGCCGTAGTTGGACGCCCCGACGTGCCGGATCTTGCCCTCGCGGACCAGGGCGTCGAACGTCGCCAGCGACTCCACCAGCGGCGTGTCGTGGTCGTCCACGTGCGCCCAGTAGAGGTCGATGCAGTCGGTACGCAGCCGGCGCAGCGAGTCCTCCACCGCGGTCCGGATGGTCGCCGGGGCCAGCCCCCGCAGCCCCTCCAGCATGCCGACCTTGGTGGCGAGCACGATCGAGTCGCGGTTGCGGCGGGTGTGCAGCCACTCGCCGATGATCATCTCGGAGGTGGACTCACCGGTCACCCAGTACGGGTAGACGTCGGCGGTGTCGATGAAGTTGCCGCCGCCCTCGACGTACGCGTCCAGGACCGCGAACGCCGCCTCCTTGTCGGCGGTCCACCCGAAGACATTTGTGCCGAGCGATATCGGGAAAACGGACAGGTCCGTCGTACCTATTGATCTCATTACGCCATTATCGGCACCCGCTCCGAGCGCGCCGATGGCACCCCCTGACTCGGTTTCCGGACCCGACACGAGGGTCTCGCTTCCCCGGGATGGCGGTGAAGTCGCAGGTGGCGCTATGGTGCGAGCTGTGGTGATCGGTGACGCGCGTACGCGCATCCTGGACGCGGCCGAGGAGTTGTTCGCGGGCGGCGGCTACGAGGCCACCCCTACCGCGGTCATCGCCCGGCTCGCGAAAGTGCCCAAAGGGCTGATCTTCCACTACTTCCCCCGCAAGATCGACGTGCTGGTCGCCCTCGTCGACGAACGCACGCTGGTCGAGGAGGGGCGCGAGGTCGACGCGGTGCCCGGCGACCCGGCGCGGACGCTGTCCAGGCTGGCGCGCGGCCTCCCGCTGCGGGCCTCACCCGCGATGCGGCGCATCCTGTTCAGGGAGGCCGACACCCACGGCTCGGTCAAGGAGCGGCTCGGGCGGCTCAACGGCGAGCTGATCAGGCGTGCCAGGTTCGCGCTGGAGCTGGCGCTGCCGGGGGCGCGCGGCGACGCGGCCAGGCTGGAGGTGGCCGCGGCCACGTTCGCCGCCGTCCTGCTCTACCAGGAGAACCTCTGCCAGCTAACCGGCCACCAGATCGATCCGGACGCCGTCGCGGAACTCATCGCCCACTCGCTCGTCTAGCAGCTCGTCGAGCGCCGTCCGCAGGTGGCCGAGCAGCCCCCACACGTCGTCCATCCGCTCGGGGCAGGCCACGAGGCCGAAGTCGAGCATGCCGTCGTAGGAGAAGCAGGTGATGTTCAGGCCGCCGCTCATGTCCGTCAGCACGGACAGCGGATAGTAGGACAGCACTCTGCCGCCGCACAGATACAGCGGGAACTGCGGGCCCGGCACGTTGCTGACGATGAGGTTGATCGGCGGGAACGCCGTCCCCGCCAGCCGGAAGAGCGCCGGCGTGGCCAGGCTGGTCAGCGGGGCGGGCAGCACCGAGCAGAGCTCGCTCAGCCACGTCGCCGGGGCCAGCGCGAAACGCCGCTTGGCCGTGTTCATGGCGGCGCCGACGGCCCGCAGGCGCTCCCGGGGGTCGGCGACGTTCGTGGGCATGGGGGCGACCATGGCGGAGATCTGGTTGCCGACGAGGTCCTTGGCCCCGGCCGTACGGACCGCCACGGGGACGGCGACGATCAGCGGCTCCTCCGGCAGCGCGTCGCGCTCCCGCAGCCACGAGCGCAGGGCCGAGGTGCACAGGGTCATGACGACGTCGTTGACGCTCATGCCGTTGGCCTTGGCGACCTTCTTGACGTCCTTGAGCGAGAGCGAGCCGAACGAGAGGCGGCGGCGGGCGCTGATCGGGCCGTTGAACGGGGTCCGGGGGACGGTGAGGCTGGGCAGCTCCGGGCGGTCGTGCCGGTCACCGGCGACCAGCCGCGCGGCCTTGGCGATGAGCCTGGCGCCGGGCAGGCCCGCCGCCAGCGGGATGGCGTCCAGGTCCTCGGCCGCCCTGACGACCGACTGGACGGCCCGTACGGGGTGGGTCGCCGTTCGCACGGCCGCTCCTGCCAGCATCTCGACCAGTCCGGGCACGTCCTGCCGGGGTGCGGGAACCGCCGTGCTGACGCCTCGGGTCGCCGCGGGGCCGTCGTGGAGGCCGCCGGGCGCGAGGTCGAGCAGGGTGGCGAGGGTCTCCGCGCCCGAGACGCCGTCGATGGCGGCGTGGTGCACCTTCGTGTAGACGGCGACCTTCCCGTCCGTCAGCCCGCCGATCAGGTGCATCTCCCACAGCGGATGCGCCCGGTCCAGGCGTCGCGCGTGGATCTCCGCCACCGCCTCGGCCAGCTGCCAGTCGTCCCCGGGAGCGGGCAACGTCAGCTCGAAGAGGTGGTTGTCGATGTCGAAGTCCGGGTCGGCCGCCCAGTACGGGTGGTCCAGCCCGAGCGGCACCTCGGCCAGCCGGAGGCTGAGCGCGGGCGACAGGTGGAGGCGCGCGAGCAGGAGCCGCGCCAGGGCGTCCCGGTTGACCGCCCCGTCGGCCGGGTCGAGAATCGCCAGCCCGGCCACGTGTGCCGCGGTGGTCGCGGTCTCGACATTGAGAAACTGGGCGTCGAGTGCGGTGAGCTGGCGCATCTGCTCTCCTTTTCCCGTGATGTGTGTGCAGGATCACACGCGGGAATTTCCGGTAGGTTTCCGCGAGAGTCTTTCAGATGAATTCAGGTACGCCGTGCCGGCATTCAGTGAATTAGCAGCTCAGTCGGGATCGGTGAGAGTTATCTATCCATTGACCACCTCAATGGGGTGGCGCACGACGGCGTCGAACGCGTAGCCGTACGGGTGGCGCGGGGTGATCAGCGGCTGCGTGGCGCCCGTCTCGTCGGTGGCCCGCGCCATCAGCACCTGGGGCCCCGTACGGCGGGGCGCCCAGGAAATGTGCCAGGGCAGCCAGGCGCTGACCAGGTGCTGCCCGTGATGGTCCGCCTGGCGCCAGCTGAGCCCGCCGTCGAAGCTGACCTCCACCCGGACGATCCTGCCGTGCCCGGACCAGGAACGTCCGCGCAGGATGTGCGGGCCGGTGAGGGGGAGCCGCGCATTCCACGCGAGTTCGAACGCGCTCTTCACCGGCTGGACCGTGACGCCCGGGTAAAAGACCGTGTTCCACGGCGTGCGCAGCTCCGTGGGTGAAACTTCAATATCGCCGAGCCATTTGATGGACGCGATTCCCACCCATCCCGGCACCACCAGCCGCACCGGAAATCCGTGATCGGGGGGCAGCGGCTCGCCGTTCATCTCGTACGCCACCAGGACGTCGTCCATGGCCTTGTCGATCGGCAGCGGCCTGCGTACGTGCCCGTACTCCTCGAACGGCGCGTCGAGCCCCGTGGCCAGGACGTCGACCGCTCCGGGCAGCAGCCCGACCTCCTTGAGCAGGAACTTCAACGGCACCCCGCGCCAGCGCGCGACCCCGATCGCGCCCAGTCCCCACTGCGTGCCCGGGGCGGGGTCGTTCTGCTGCGTGCCGTAGAACCGCCGCCCGTTGCCGGCGCACTCGATCGCCACGTCGAACGTCCGCGCCGGCATGGCGCGCAGCTGCTCGTAGCCGAACTCCCGCGGAGCTCGAACGCCCGCCCCGTGCACCCGCAGCCGCCACGTGGTGACGTCGATGATGGGGGTGAAGGTGTGGTTGCGCACGAAGAACCGGTCGATCGGGGTGTGGTACCCCTCTCCTGACATGGCCTCCCATCGCATCTCCACGTTCGGGCCATGCACCCTGAACAGGTGGTCGGGCAGCGGCTTCACGATCGTCGCCGTCATGTGGTTCATGGCAGTCACCTCGTACGACCTATTTCCTACCTGGAAACCATTTAATCTCCTCACGCTGTCCCGGCGCGCCCCGCGTTGCCGAACTCTGTCCGGCCAGTACGGGAACGTTCCATTTCGCCATCCCGGGCCTTACCCGCCCGAGGGAACCGGGAACCGGCCCGCCGGCCCCAGCTCGGGGCCCGCGCCCCGAGCCCAGCAGCCGGCCACCGCCGATCAGCTCGCGTGGCGTCGCTCGGCCCGGATCCGGAGGAGGTCGGAGGTCGCCTGATCGGCGGGCAGGAACGCCTCCAGGTGCAGTTCGGCGAGCGTGATGTCGGTCGCAGTGGCGAACGAGGTCAGCGTGGTGATCAGGCGCAGCTCGCCGTCCGCCGACGCCAGCCGCATCGGCACGGAGAAGCCGAGATGCCCCGGGCCGATCGGGGCCTGCGGGACGTATCCGGCCAGCTCGGCGACGAAAGCGTCCAGGCGCGGATCGGGGCTCCGCCGCGCCCTGGCACGAAGGTTCTCGATCACGTGGCGGCCCCACTCGTCCAGGTTCCGCACCCTGCCTCCCATGCCGTCCGGATGGAGCATGAGCCGCAGCATGTTGACCGGCGGTGCGAGCAGCTCGGGTGAGGCGCCCTCCGTGAACACCTCGACGGCGTCGTTGGCCGCCACCACCCGCCCGTAGGGCGCGATGACCAGCGCCGGATACGGCATATGCCCGAGCAGGATCTGCTCAAGGGCGTCCCGGACCGGGCGTAGCGCGGCTTCGTCCAGGTCCGACTCGGTGAACATCGGCGCGAACCCGGCCGCCGCGAGCAGGTCGTTCCGCTCCCGCAGCGTCAGGCCGAGCGACTCGGCCAGCCGGATCACCACCGCCCGCCCCGGCTGGGAACGACCGCTCTCGATGAAGCTCAGATGACGCTGGGTCGTGCCGGCCAGCGTGGCCAGCTCGAGCTGGCTGAGCCGGCGCGCCCGGCGCCAGCGGCTCAGCTCGGCGCCGACGCCGCTCCGTTCGATCGTGCTGCTGCTCACCTGACCGTTCTATCGGGTCCACCGCCGTCCCGGCGATTCCCTCGAGGGAATTGCCGGACGCCACGGCCACCGCGCACGATCTCGTGGTGGAACGAGTGGCGGGCCTGACCGGCCCGCCGACGCCGCATGATCACGAGACGATGAAAGGCTGTTCGATGAAGAGCTATCACTTTGAACCGGGGCATGGCCTCGCCGGGCTGAGGGTCCAGGAGCACGACGAGCCCGTACCGGGGCGCGGGCAGGTCGTCGTGCGGGTCCGCGCGAACTCGCTCGGCTTCCGTGACCTGATGGTGCTGGCCGGAAACTATCCGCTGCCGATCAGGCCCGGCGTGGTGCCCGGCTGTGAAGGAGCGGGGGAGGTCGTGGCCGTCGGCGAGGACGTCACCCGGGTGCGGCCGGGCGACCGGGTGGCGGCCACCGTCTTTCCGCACTGGCATGACGGTCCGTTCAGAGCGGAGAACGCCGCGCAGCTCGGGACGATGGTCGACGGCATGTTGACGGAGTACGCCGTGCTGGGCGAGGACGGCGTCGTGCCCGTGCCGGAGCACCTGTCGTACGAGGAGGCCGCGGCGCTGCCGCTGGCGGCGGTGACCGCCTGGAACTCCCTGACCATCGGCAGCGCGCTCCACCCCGGCGACAGCGTGCTGACCCTGGGGTCGGGAGGCGTGTCGCTGTTCGTGCTGCAGTTCGCCAAGCTGGCCGGCGCCCGGGTGATCGTGACCACGTCCAGCGCCGCCAAGGCCGACCGGTTGAAGGCCCTCGGGGCGGATGATGTGATCAACTATCGGGAGGTCCCGGAGTGGTGGGAGACGGTCCGTGCCCTCACCGGCGGCGTGGGCGTCGATCGCGTCGTCGACTCGACGGGGCCGCTGGAGCAGTCGCTGAAGTCCGTTTCGCTCAGCGGCGAGGTGTCCTTCGTGGGCCGCTGGCTCTCCGGCGCCGACGGAGCCCGGCCCGTCGACCCGGCGATCCTGTTCGGCGCGGGTGCGGCGCTGCATCGCATCGCCACGGGCAGCCGGACGCACTTCGTCGAGCTGACCCGCGCCATGGAGGCACATCGGCTGCGTCCGGTGCTTGATCGGGTGTTCCCGTTCGATGACGTTCTCGACGCCTTCCGCTACGTGGAGTCGGGCGGCGGCTTCGGCAAGGTGGTCATCACTCACGACTGACGGCGCCGGCATCCCGGCCGAGCAGCCGGGTCAACCACGGCTGACGGCACCGGCGTCCCGGCCGAGCAGCCGGGTCAACCACGGCTGACGGCACCGGCGTCCCGGCCGAGCAGCCGGGTCAACCACGGCTGACGGCACCGGCGTCCCGGCCGAGCAGCCGGGTCAACGCCCGCAGCAGTTCCTGCTCCGGCTGCTGGAGGAGCTCGCGGGCGCGCCAGCCGACGAACCCGTCCGGCCGGACCAGGACGGCCCCGGCGCCGGTGATGCCGTAGGCGTCCGGGAATCGCTTGTCCGGGTCGTGCAGCCCGGCCGCCCCGATGCGGTGGAGGTCGAGGTCGAGGTCGAGCGCGGCCGCCACTGCCTTGGCCGCTTCGGCCCACTCCGCGCCCTCGGCGCCGGCCAGCAGGGTGAAGGCGCCGGTGAACAGGTCCAACGTGGACACCTTCGTCCCGGCGCGGTCCAGCCACACATGGGGTGCGCGCAGGCCGGGGCGGCCGCTGGGGGTGCGCGGGTCCTCCACCGGGTCCTCGGGAGTGGCCGGCTCGGGGCGCACGGCCGTGGAGCGGTACCGGTAACCGAAAGCCATGCTCACCTCGTCGATCCTGGTGGCCTCCTCGCCCTCGGCGTGGTGGCGGGCGTCGAGGATGCGCAGCGCGGTCTCCATCGTGGTGCGCGCGACCGGGCGGCGCTCGGCCTCGTACGTGTCGAGCAGCGCCGGTCCGGCCTGCCCGTGGAGCACGGCGGCGAGCTTCCAGGCCAGGTTGTGCGCGTCCGCGATGCCGGTGCTCGCGCCGAAGGACCCCGTCGGGGGAAAGACGTGGGCCGCGTCGCCGGCGAAGAACACCCGGCCGGCCCGGTACCGCCGGGTCACCCACGCGCCGATCCTGACGTCCATCACCTTCCGGCTCCAGCCGGGCACCGGCGGCACCAACGTGACATCGAGGTCCGCGATGCCGACCGCGCGGCGGACCAGCTCGATGCAGCGCCGCTCGGAGAAGTCCTCGACGCTCTCGCCTTGCCGCGGCCGGCACGGCACCCCGAGCATCCACCGCCCGACCTGCCCCAACGGCGCCAGGACCGTGCCCGTCGTCGGCTGGTCGAAGTAGGCGAGCGAGAACCTGCGTCCCCGCAGCGCGTCGTCGAGGTCGGCGTCGAAGATGAAGTGCGCGGCATGGCCCAGGACCCCGGGGCCGTCCGCGCCGATGCCGAGCCGGTCGCGGATGCCCGCGCGGTTGCCGTCCGCGGCGATGAGGTAGCCGGCGCGGACGCGGGACTCGGTCCCGCTGCCGAGCTCGCGCACGACGGCCGTCACACCTTCGGTGTCGGCGTCGAAGGAGACCAGCTCGGTGCCGAAGCGCACGTCCACGCCGGCGCGCTCGGCGTGCGGACGTACGACGCGCTCCAACTCGTCCTGGTCGATCAACGCCCAGTCGGCCGGGCTGATGCCGCCCGGCCGGACCTGGGCGAGCATGTCGACGCGGAAGCGCTCCTCGCCGGTCAGCGTGTCCGCGCCGATCATCTCCGGCATGTCGACCAGGATCGACTGGTGCCGGAGGATCTCCTCCTCCAGGCCGAGGGCACGGTAGATCTCCATCGACCGCGGGTTGAACGCCCGCGCCTGCGGCATGATCGCCGTCGACGGGTGCCGCTCGACCAGCACCGAGCGGACTCCCCACCGCGCGAGGAAGAGCGCCGCGGACAGGCCCGTGATGCCTCCGCCCACGATGAGGACGGCGGTCTTGTGGTCGTACGGTCCGGTCATCGTCTCGGCCTCTCTGTCGTCGTAGTCGCGCAACCTCATAATCAACAGTCCGCTTATCTGTGTCAACCATTTACTTGATTAGCGCATCTTGCCAGGTGGGACTGTCAGATGGCTGTATGATCGCCTCGTGCCCACGTCGAAGCCGCGCCGGTCACCCAAGCCGCAGGAGCGGCAGCGTGACGCCGAGCGCACCCGCAAGCTCATCCTGGACGCGGCGGCGGCCGAGTTCGCCGCGCACGGGTACGCGGGCGGCCGGATCGCCGCCATCGCGGCCCGGGCGGGCGTCAACCAGCAGCTGATCTCGTACTACTTCGACGGCAAGGAGGGCCTCTACCAGGCCCTGTCGCAGGAGTGGCGGCAGCGGGAGAGCGAGCTCGTGACGCCGGACACGCCGCTGCCCGAGCAGATCCGCCGGTACGCGCTGGAGGCGCTGAGCAACCCGGACGGGGTCCGGCTGATGGCGTGGGGCGGCCTGGAGTACGCCGGTCCGGAGAGCGACCCTGATCACGCGCCCCGTTCGGAGCGGCTGCAGAGGGCCGTCGACCAGATCAGTGACGTGCAGGCGGCCGGCCGTCTGCCTGCCGAAGTGGACCCGGCCTGCCTGATGGTCATGTTCATGGCCGCCGCGATGGCGACCACCTCGATTCCGCACGTCATCGAAGGCGTGTGCCGGGTCGATCCCCGCTCGCCCGACTTCCTCCGCCACTACGCCGAACAGGTCGCCCTCGTCGCCCGTCTCCTCGGACTCGACCCGGATTGATTCAAGGGGTGTTGCGGGGTCAGTGGCCGTAGGCGGTGAGTGAGCGGGCGATGAGCCGGCCGGTCGTGTCGTTGTGCCGGATCACGGCGGTGGGGCCAGGATGCGGGTGATCGCGCGGATGATGCCGTCGTTCGCGCTGGTCGCCTCGGGGATCGACCGGGTTGGGCCGCATCGGCTCCAGGCGCACCGGATCACCGAGCTCCAGGCGCACCGGATCACCGAGCGACGGCCGACCCGGCCGACCCGGCCGGGACGCGCCGGACAGAGCCGCCATCGGCGCGGGCGCCGATGGCGGCTCTGATCCTCGTCACATTCCGCTCACCAGGTGACCGGGAGTTCGTGAACGCCGTAGATGACGGCGTCGTTCTTGAACGGCAGGTCGTCGGCCGGTACGGCGAGCCGCAGGGTGGGGATGCGGCGGAACAGCGTGTCGAAGACGATCTGCAGCTCCATCCGGGCCAGGTTCTGGCCGAGGCACTGGTGCGGGCCGAAGCCGAAGGCGAGGTGGTGGCGGGCCCCGCGCTCGACGTCCAGTTCGGCCGGGTCCTTGAACGCCGCCGGGTCCCAGTTGGCCGACAGCATCGAGACGATGACGCCTTCGCCGGCCTTGATGCTCGCCTCGCCGATCTGGACGTCCTCGGTGGCGACCCGGGCGGTGACCGCGTCGGCGATGGTGAAGTAGCGCAGCAGTTCCTCCACGGCCATGGGCGTTCTGCCCGGGTCGGCCGTGATGAGGGCCAGTTGCTCCGGATGGGTGAGCAGCCCGACCACGCCGAGCGAGATCATGTTCGCCGTGGTCTCGTGTCCGGCGGTCAGCAGCAGGAAGGCCAGGCTCACCAGGCCCTCGTGGTCGAGGGCGCCTTCCTGGCGCTGCCGGGCGATCTGCCGGCTGAACAGGTCGTCGCCGGGTTCGGACTCCTTGCGGGTGATCAGGTCGTCGATGTAGGCGCGGAGTTCGGCGAAGGCCCGCTGGCGGTCCTCCGGCGTCGAGGTCCGGCGTACCGCCACGGCGGTGCGGCTCTGGAAGAAGTCGTGGTCGGTGTAGGGGACGCCGAGCAGTTCGCTGATCACCAGGGACGGCACCGGCAGGGACAGTGCCTGCACCAGGTCGACGGGGTGGCGGTCGGTGGCGAGCAGGTCGTCGATGAAGTGGTCGACGATCTGCTGGATCCGCGGGCGCAGCGCGGCCAGCCGCCTCACGGTGAACTCGCCGATCACCGGACGCCGGGTCGCGGCGTGCTCCGCGCCGTCCATGCCGATCATCAGCGGCGGCTGGCTGCGGAGCTGCCGCAGGGTCGCCGCATCGACGTTGAAGAGCGGGAAGCCGTCCTTGCGCCGGTCGGAGGAGAAACGGCGGTCCGCTAGGACGGCACGGCCCTCCTCATGCCCGGACACCCACCAGGCTTCGCCGCCGCTGGTCAGGCGGACCCGGCTGATCGGCGCCCGCTCGCGCAGCCGCTCGTAGGCGGCGGGCGGGGCGAACGGGCAGCCCCGCTCGACCGGCAGCTTCAGGTCGGCGAGTTCGCCGGCAACGCTCTTCGTCATGGACGACCTCCCAGTAAAGGTTGGTTCGGGGCTCTTCGGGGGTGAAGCCGAGGCGGTGCCCGGTCGGCGGCGGCTGACCGGGCACCGGCATTCATCTGAGGGTGAGCGGGGTCTCGGATCCGATGCGGGTCAGCTTCTGCGGGTTGCGGACGTAGTAGAGCCCGGTGATGCGGGCGTCCTCGACCCGGATCGCGATGACGCCGTCGATCTCGTCGCCCACGCGGACGATGAGCGCCGGGTTGCCGTTGACCGCGGTGGGATGGCCGGTGAGCGTGACCTCGGCCTTGCCGATGCCGCCGACGATGAAGCGGGCCACCTTGTCGGCGCTGATGATCGGCCGAGGCGCGGCCTGCTTGACGCCGCCGCCGTCGCTCACCAGGACGACCTCGGGGGCGAGCACGTCAAGCAGGCCCTGTAGGTCCCCGGCTTCGAGCGCGCGCCGGAACGACTCCAGAGCCGCCCGGATCTCGTCGGCGGAGACCGCCTCGCGAGGGCGACGGGCATCGACGTGCCGGCGGGCGCGGTACGCGATCTGGCGGACGGCCGCCGGGCTCTTGCCGACGGCGGCCGCGATCTCGTCGTAGCCGACGCCGAAGGCCTCGTGGAGCACGAAGACGGCGCGCTCGGTCGGCGACAGCGTCTCGAGGACGAGCATCAACGCCATCGAGACGCTCTCGGCGAGCTCGACATCCTCGGCCACGTCCGGCGCGGTGAGCAGCGGCTCAGGCAGCCAGGGGCCGACATAGGCCTCCCTGCGAAGCTTCACGCTGCGCAAGCGGTTGAGCGACTGCCGGGTGGTGATCCGGATCAGGTAGGCGCGCTGGTCGTGCACCTGCTCCACGTCGGCCTTGACCCATCGCAGCCAGGTCTCCTGGAGGACATCCTCGGCGTCGGCCGCCGATCCGAGCATCTCGTACGCGACGGTGAAGAGCAGGTTGCGGTGGGCGAGGAAGGTCTCGGTCGCCGGGTTGGTGGCGTGGTCGCTCATATCTCGGTTTCTTCTCTTTCGTGGCCGGCCCTGGTTGCCGAGGGCATTCAAGCCTGCGCTCACCTGGCACCCTGCTTGAGGTCGGCATCAAAGGCACTTCGGCCCAGGGGCCGGAAAGCGCGGACCGGGGTTACCGAACGTCTTGATCGAGGTTGCCCTGAGCTTCCGCCGAGAGGTCCTGCCAGTCGGCCCAGGTCTTGAGCCGGTCGGCGTACGCCTGCTGGAGCATCGGGTAGAAGCCCAGGCCGAACAGGATCCG